>NZ_JAYGHR010000005.1:0-163327 GCF_034932365.1 Limnoraphis robusta BA-68 BA1
TTAATATTCGTCCTTTGGAAAGTGCCGAATTAGCAGTTTTACAATCTCAAAATAGTATTATTAATGCTGCTGGAGAACTTTCTATTGATGATACTCTCAATTTTGACCCGCCAGAATCAACTCAAGTCCAAGTCGTTGACCCGGCTGCATTAATCGCTCAAGACCCCTGCAAACAAAGAGGAGACAGTCAATTTATTATTACTGGACGAGGCGGTATTGCATTCAACCCCATTCAAGATTTATTTGCAGTTCCCGAGTTAGAATTATCTCTGATTGAACCTGTGACTCCTTCAGTTAATCGTTCTTCCCGAAGTCGTCAACAACAATCAAAAAAACGAGATAATAATCCTATTGATTCTAGAACTATTGTTCCGGCGAGGGGATGGATAAGAGATGAGAATGGAGACGTTATTTTAGTGGGTTATGACCCTACACAAACGGGAGTTCAGCGTCAACCTCAACCTCTCCCAAATCAATGTAATTCTGAGGAATAAAGCGATTTTCAGCTAATTAATAATGAACTTGTTTCTGAACTGCTGAGGTGGAATTACCCCCCTCAGTCCCCCCTAAAAGGAGGGAAATGTCTCCCCTAACCTCGTATAAGAGGAGTTGGGGGATAGGTTCTTCTGTTTCGTCACCTCCGATGATAATGATTTCTCCCTCTAATCTTTCTGGATAGAATCTAATCCTATTTCTCGTTAATATGACTATATGCAGGGTTTTTTGGAGGAAACTAACCGCTAATTCAGAGGAAAGACGGTTAACTTTTTGTGTTACTGAGTTGAGTGAGGGCTTCACCTGTCACCCGACAAATTCGCCAATCTTCGAGGATAGAGGCACCCATATATTTATAGAAATCAATTGCAGGTTGATTCCAGTCTAAAACACTCCATTCTAAGCGTCCACAACCTCGCAATACCGCTAACTTGGCTACATAAACAATCAGGGCTTTACCAATTCCCTGACGGCGATATTCAGGTAATACAAATAAATCTTCTAAGTAAAGTCCTGGTCGCGTTAAAAAGGTAGAATAGTTATGGAAAAATAGAGCAAAACCAACCGCTTTTTCCTCTAACTCCGCTAACACCACCTCAGCATAAGGATGTTCACCAAACAGATGTTGTTTTAACTCCTCAACACTCCCACTCACCTGATGAGATAATTTCTCATACTCAGCTAGGGCTTTAATTAACTCAAAAATAGCGGGAACATCATCGGGTGTCGCAAAACGCAAAATCAAGCCTGAAGACATTGTAAAACCTAGAGAGGATTGGTTCGCTCAAACAGATAGAATCTCTGCTGACAAACTGTCAGTTCTCCTATGATAATTCAAAATGTTCGCGAACCCAATCCCCAATCTTACTTAATCCAACCTTTTAACCGTTCAGCTACATGAGGACGGCGTAATTTTCGCATGGCTTTTGCTTGAATTTGGCGCACTCGCTCCCGAGAGAGACTACACATCCCACTCACTTCTTCTAAAGTGTAAGCTACACCTGTCGCTAAACCATAACGCAGGGATAAAACATCTTGTTCTCGTTCATTTAAAACCGAACGTAACACTTCCAGCAACTCTTGTCGCATCATCAATTCATTAATTCGTGATTCGGGAGAAAGGGTTTCATAGTCTTCGAGTAAATCCATTAATTCTGAATTTTCTTCCGAACCAATCCGATGATTGAGAGACAAAGATTTGCGACGCACTTGTTCAAGCAGACGCAGTTGTTGAGGGGAAATAGATAATGCTTCGGCTAGTTCCTCTTCTGTCGGTTTTCGACGAAGTTTACGTCTTAAATCTTGATGGATTCCTTGTAATTTATTGAGTTGTTCTACCACATGAACCGGAAGACGAACCGTTCGTCCTTGATTAGCAATGGTGCGGGTAATTCCCTGACGAATCCACCAATAAGCGTAGGTGGAGAATTTATATCCTTTATCGGGATCAAATTTTTCAGTGGCTCGGTTTAACCCCAATGCGCCTTCTTGAATCAAATCCAGGAACGGAACACCTCTATTAATATAACGTTTGGCAATCGAAACCACCAATCGCAAATTCGAGCTGATCATTTTCTGTTTGGCGATTATACCTTGATGAAACTGATGATTGACTTCAGCTTCACTCAATTGCGCCGCCTCTGCTAATTCTGTCTTTTTAGGACATCTTCCCAGTTGATTTTTTAATTCCTCTTGTAACGCCTCAAGCGTCACTAACGCTTTAATCTGTCGGGCGAGTTCGATTTCCTCACTGCCTTTCAATAGAGGATAACGAGCCATCCCTTTGAATAATGCCCCTACAGCATCATCCATTTTGATGAAATTTTCTGTCGTCGGAAAAGTTGCAGTCTCGGAGTTCATCGGAAAATCCTCCCGTTTGAGGTTGGCTTTGCTGAAATTGTAGCGTCACCGCATCATGGGTTCGCAGGATTTGAGGCTTTTAGTTCACGACATATTCTGACATTATAATCCTATTTTCTCATCTCTTCAATGTACCGATGCTAAAATAGATTTCATCCTCTGAGCAAATAGAATTTCAACTTGTGAAAGTAAAAGTGAACTAACTTTACATAATGTCACAGAGTAATTTTGATGATTGTTACTAATGAGACGGATTAAATTACAACAATCTGAAATCCCTAGAAATTGCTCATCCTAGTTTTTCTAGAATTCGGATTAAGTCAGTCTTCTCAACAATATAAATGCCATTAATATAATTTTTGGAAATCTTAACCTTAGCTTGGGTAAAGCATAACATAGGTGTAACCCATTGGGCTTGTTTTAGTTTGGCCACCTCCGCCGCTTGACCTCGAACTTTCGTTAACAAATCTCCCTCATTAAAATCATAAACCTGACGACCCTTTACCCGTTTGAGATAATTTTTTTCACGAATAATAATCCCTTTATGAGACTTCACATCAATCACATACCAATTTCCTTGAGGTGAACATAAAACGACATCCGCATCTCCCCCTCGTTTTAAACGAAGATTGTATTCGATTTTCCAATTTTTACCCGTTAAAAGCTGAAGAATGACTTCGACTTCCCGTTCCGCTTTTGCACCTACTAAAGCTTGATCAGAACGTCTCATCCAATATTCACCTTTTTTCCAAAAGTAATAAGCTGAAACTCCTCCGACTAAACCCAGTAAAAATCCCAAACTCAAGGGTTTAAATAGTACAATAATCAACAAAACTGCGACAACAAAACCCAACGCAATTAAATAAAAACGCATCGCCTTGTGACGACGCTGTACACTCATCTGATGAACAAATTCCCCGGCTTGTTTGTGGTTACTGTGATTATCCATCAGTCAATTTATAATTAGGAATAGTTCGACTCTACAGATTCTGATCTTACGATGATGTTATAATCAACCTTACCTGTGAGATCTCGATCATTAATTTCAATCATGCCAGATCAGCTTACACCCGTCAAAACAAGACCTATTGCTGTTGATTTATTTGCGGGAGCGGGTGGAATGACACTCGGCTTTGAACAGGCGGGTTTTGACGTTCTCGCCGCCGTTGAAATCGATCCGATTCATTGTGCAGTTCACCAATATAATTTTCCGTTATGGTCAATTTTATGTCAAGATGTTAGCACAATTTCCGGTCAATTTATTCGATATAATTCTGGTATTCAAAATCAAGAAATAGACGTTGTATTTGGTGGGCCACCCTGTCAAGGATTTTCACTGATCGGAAAACGTTTGTTAGAAGATCCTCGAAATTTGTTGGTTTTTCATTTTGTGCGAATAGTCGCTGAACTCCAACCCCAATTTTTTGTTTTTGAAAATGTCAAAGGGATGGCATCAGGAAACCATCAGATGTTTATTCAAGAATTGATTCATAAATTTGAATATTACGGTTATAAAGTTCAGCAACCCTACCAAGTTTTAAATGCAGCTTATTATGGTGTTCCTCAGAATAGAGAACGGTTATTTTTATTAGGATGTCGAGCAGATTTGGCTTTACCTCGTTATCCTGAAGCAACCTCTCAACCTCCTCATTCTAAAGTCCCAAAATGTTATGCTCATCTTCCCCAAACTCCCACCGTTAGAGAAGCCTTACAAGACTTACCCGAAGTAGAAAATTATCCCGAATTAACCCAACAAGATTGGGCTGATGTTCGTTTCTCTAAAGCCAGTATCTATGGTAAAATATTGAGAGGAATGATGAAAAATAAACAGGACTATTCCTATCCTCGTGAATATAATTCTCAACGACTCACTTCTAGTTTAAGAACCGAACACACATTAGAATCTATTAAAAGATTTGCAGAAACACCACCCGGAAAAACAGAATCCATTAGCCGATTTCATAAACTTCATCCAGACGGTTTATGTAATACCTTAAGGGCGGGAACTCCTACAAATAGAGGCGCTCATACTTCCCCTCGTCCCATTCATCCATTTACCCCTCGATGTATAACCGTCAGAGAAGCCGCTAGACTGCATTCTTACCCCGACTGGTTTAGATTTCATGTCACAAAATGGCACGGTTTTCGACAAATTGGCAACTCAGTTCCGCCTTTACTCGCCCAAGCTGTTGCGACTGAAATTATTAAATTATTGAATATTAAACCTAAAAAACCCCAATATAAAATAAAACTAGGAGATGAAGAATTATTGCAGTTTGATATGTCGAAAGCCGCAAAATATTATGGTGTAGATCCTAATGTTATCGCACCAAGAACACGCAAGATGTGCCAAACCATCACGAGTTAGAAACCGGGTTTCTTAGATTTGCTAAACCCTCAATATTAGTCAAAAAAAAGACACAAATCTCAAGAAAAATTTCTCTTTGTGTCTCTGTGTCTTAGTGGTTTTTCTTCTTTCTCTTTGAGGTGAGTTAATTCAATGAAAAATAAATTTAGGAATTTGACACATCCAACAGAATAAGTTTAACTTTTTAACGGTAAGAAAATCGTCATTGTTTTACCCTGTTGGGGTCGTTGTCGCACCACTAATTTACCGCCAAGCGCCTCAAATAGATTCTTTGTAACCGCCATATTTAAACTTAACGCCCCCGTTTCAGGCTGGAACATTAATAACGGCCCAAGTGACTTCAGAGAAGACTTAGCCGCACTTCCAAACGGACAAGTTGGCTGAGATTTAGATTGAGATTCTAGTTGCAATTTTAACTGATGTCCAGCAAGACGAACTTCCACTTGAATATGACTTCCTGATGGTAAACTGCGAGTAAAATTCTCAATCACTCCCGTGAGAACTTGATCCAACATCGTCGGATCACTAACAACATGGGGCAGCTTTTGAGGTAAACTCACTTCTAAAGTATGATTGCGTTGAGTCGCTTGTTTTTGCCAACGCGGGAGACTACTTTGAAAGATATCTCCTAACGACATCGGCGTGAGTTGAACAGAAGATTTTTGGGTCGGATTTTCAGTGTCTTGTTTAACTTGTGATAACTCTAACTCAACGGCTCGAAAAATTAGATTAAACCGATCAATTTGTGTGGTACACTCATGATCAATCATCTCTAAGCGTTTTCTAACCGTTTCTGGATCTAAAGTTTGACGCTTCAATAATAATCGAGTTAACGTGCGAATCGTTGCTAGCGGTGTACGAACTTCATGGGCGATCGCTTGTAGCAATTCAACCTGAGAAGCATCAAAATTCCCCTCACAAGCGGTTGAATTGTTGGGTAAATGACCGTTAGAATGTTGAGGATCACAGACGTTTACAAAAATCGCTTGAGACTTAGATTTAGGTTTAGAAGCCGGACTCAGCATTTTCACAGCTTGCCGGGGTTTTTCTGAGTCTAACGGTAAATTTTCTAACAGTAAACGAGAGAATTCCATCACGGTTTTGTAGCTGGGTTCAACAGGAGTAAATTTTTCGATCCAACTGTCAAATACCGCCGTCAAAGCGATTCCATCAGAAGACTTCAAATCAGCTTGAGAATCAATAGACTGTGTTCTCTGGCGCAACAATTCTAACGCTTGTTTAACGACATCGGGATCAAAAGAAAATTGAAACGCAGGACAACCTTTGCTATCTTCCCCCAAAACCATCACTAAACTAAACCGAGAGGTTAATACAATACAAAACGGTTCACTGGCTTGCGGATCTTCTCGTAGTAGCGGAAACGCAAAAGTTGGGGGAACCGAAGCCGAACATCCTTCAGAAGTCGGAAGTAAAGGTAATGTTTGTTGAGTTGGTACTGAAAAGCCTTCCCAACCCGGTATCTGAGGAATAAAAACTTGCGTCGCAAAATTCAACGCTAGCGCCGGATGAATTAAAATCGGAGACGGGCCAGACACCACTAATCCCTGACAAGCCGAAAATTCTAAAGCTTGAGGCGTTTTATCAGTTGGTGGGAGTCTATCGAGAATTAACCTCTGTTTTTCCTCAACAGCAGTCAAATCTTTTTTTCTCACTTCAGAATAATCAGCCCGCGATCGCTCCCGACCTTGTTGTATAATCACTTGTCTAAGGAGTTGATTGAGTGCATTGACAGCACCACACCACTCCCGTTCAGCTTTAAGTCGTTGTTTACTGGCATAATAAACTGTGTAAGGATTAGACTCGGAAGCGGTTCCGGTCATCCGTTGTACATCAAAAGAAGCCTCTAACCCTTCACGCGCTAAAATTTCACTAATCGTTGGTAGAAGCTGGTTCACAGTCATCTCCTGCCTTTTTCCTCGAAACTGCAAAAATTTCATTGTTAACTTAATTCCAGCCTAGCCGATATAAACTTTTAATATAGAAGTTGGAAGACTGAACCTTCGACGCTATAATTCAACATTCTTAACGTCCTATATGACTCTCAGGATATCTAATTTGAACGTCTTAGAGATTCGTAGAACCGAACCAATTAGTCGCAATCACCGCTTTTACAGTGACCAGTTATCAGTGACCAGTGACCAGTGAACAGTAAACAGTGAACAGTGACCAGTGACCAATGTTGTAGGGGCGCAAGGCTTGCGCCCTAAATATCTGTCTCTCATCGAATAACCCTTGTAAACCCACCCTCACATTTGACGCATCACACCGCGATCGCCAACATCACTTACAGGAACTCACAAAAAACTCACTATCAGTCAAACAAAAACTTGAATCGATCATCTTGAGGATTAATACCCCAAGCCCGTAGGGTGGGTTCAGGATCTCCGCCATTTCGACCTAATCTCTCAAGTTGCTGATTGACGCAATCTAAGAAATAAGCATCATAACAGGCAGGTATTAGACTTGGAGGCTCACAAAATAAAACATCATCTGCATATCTGATCAACAAAGGTTGTCTTTTATATTTGTAATCATCCAGACCCATATCACCACCCATCCACTGTTCAAAAGCCTCTGAGGTTGCCACTTCAGTATAACAATCTGATTTTCCTGACAATCTCAATGCCAATGTTACTTGATCAGCAAGTTCAGTTGTTGTTGACATCCAAAACTTGTTGCTGCGTAAAGATTCTACTCTCCATTGCATACTTAGTGTGGTTTCTGAACAACCATACAAGCCTAAACATAGGGTCGTTTCTATATCTCGCTGTTTGTCATAAATATTGTCAAAGGATGGCCTGCTTGAATTTAATAAACGTCGAGCAGCACGAAAAAGGTCAAAATCATACAAAAATTCCAAATTTTTTGAGGAATTAACGTTATATAACTCTGGTAAATAGCAATACCTATTTTGCACTCGGTCATCTTTAGCTAGAGTTTCAATTACTCGTAAAATCTCTATAAAACAATATGTTGACCCACCCCCATTAAAGTTACTTTTGGCTGGGTGTTCACCATAACCCCAAGGATGGGCTTGGAGGGGTCTTACAAAAATCCAGTCCACATCAAGAGGATGATTAAGGTTCGGCACAATTGCAAATAACCAGTCTACAGTACCCCCTCTATTGATCAAATCAAAGTAGGAGTCTTGATAGAAGTCTTCAAGTGAAACTACCGGAATCACTAAAGCTATGTTATTCCAATAGGTTTCAACCAACTCTTTGAAAAAAGCTGGATAAATAATTTTTTCTCTATTATCGCCTAGAATCAACAACTTGTGCAGGGGTAAAGTACCAATTTCATACTTCACAGGTTGTGAGAGTTCACTATCATTGTTCATAGCCGAAACTTCTTCAACTTGCTGTATGGATTCTTCTTGGATTTCTATATCAAAATATTCCAGAGCGTACTTCAAAAACTGCTCTGGCTTATACATATGGAACATCGAAGCACCTGCATCTAAAATTTCTTTTGTTAATTCTGGACGCGGCTCTAATGTTTGACGCTGTTCTATTTTCCACCAATCTTCTTTGTTATCAAATGTAATAAAAATAATATGACTCAGGGATTGATTTTGAACTTGTTTTAAGATTTGTTTCCAAAGAATTAAATCCCCATATTTGCACTCAAATTTCAATCCAAAGCGGTCGTATGAATCGGGTTTACCACTGTCTGTAAAACCCGGGGGAACCTTTTTTTTATATCTTTCTTCGCCCTCTTTATATATTGCATCTAATTCCGCTTGATTTTCGGGTTTTTCACCGATATTTTCTACTGGAAACAAGCCGTCAATTTTTTGTGCTACATTTTCCAATCTGCTGTTTTCTAAGAAAGATTGCTGATATTTTTCTAGCCTTTCATAAAAGTTATCAAAACTCTCTTTTAGTCCTTCTTCTTCTTCAGGAATTGATCGCTTGATTTGGTCGAGATCATTATTGATTTTTTCATAACGTTTATTCATCGTTTGGATTCGGGATTTTGGATTTTTGTGATATTCGAGAGCAACTTGATGAGGAATCCATAACCGATCTTTAAACTTTTCCAAAACCTTGAAAAAATCTTCGAGTGTTTTGTCGGTGTATTCATAGAAATTTAGCAAAACATTTGTATCTAAAATAAAAGTACATTTTTCCCATAGTTCTCTATACTGGTCTTTGGTCAAAGGATAATACTGGAATAAATCTTTCATTGCTCATACTCCTTAAATAATTAATTGTAATTTGATCAAATATTAAGAATGCGATCGCTAACCTTTACAGCCAACTCAATCCCCATCGCCATTGAACCCATGTAGGCGTTACTGGAGTCTAAAGTAAGCTACTTATTTAAAATATACCTCACCTATTGACTGATTGTTCAAAGTGGAGGCCCAACTCCAGTAACAAAACCCACGCTTACTGCAAGAGTTTACACCCAACACGACTGAACACTGGACACCTGAGAGGTCACGCTGCGCTAAAGCGCAACAACAAACCGAACACTTAATACCCCTAGTCTGATACAAAATAGTAGAAACATACTGTCAACGTTGCAGCAAATTATGCCGACCTTGCTCACGGATCTGAAAAATTTACTGGGTGATTTAATAGAACGCTACCGTACTCAGGTTGATTATTTAGCAATTCGAGTCGAAGAAGCGGAAGAAACCGATATTTTATTAAGAGGCGATCGCATTGAAACCTTAAGTGAAGGACTCTCTATTGGTGGACAAGTTCGCGCCTGTCACAAAGGCGGTTGGGGTTTTGCCAGTTTTAATCGACTCGAAGGGCTAGAAGAACGCATTTCTGAAGCGATGACTGCGGCGAAACTAATTGGAGAAGAAGAAACCCTCCTCGCCCCGATTCCGATTGTACAAGAAACTCGCATTTTGCCCTTAACTGGAACTGATCCCCGTCAAGTTCCCCTCGCTCAGAAAAAAGAACTTTGCGATCGCTATGGTCACATTCTACGGAGTGTTGACCCCCGAATTACCACCATTTCCGTTCGGTATAGTGACAGCACCCAACGCATTCTCCTGGCGACTTCTGAAGGAACTGTCCTCGAACAAGCTTGGGTAGATATGGAAATGCGCTTCGCCGCCACCGCGCGGAATGGGGAAACCGTACAAACAGGACGGGAAACCACCGGATCACGTCGCGCCTATGAAGATTTAACTCAGCTTGATGATCAAGTTCAGAGTGCAGCGCAACGGGCGGTGAATTCCTTGGCGCTTCCTCCGGTTAAGGGAAATACCTACACCGTTGTGATTGATCCGATTTTAACCGGTTTATTTGTTCACGAAGCCTTTGGTCATCTTTCGGAAGCGGACATGACCTATGAAAATCCTGATTTATTGGAAGTGATGACATTAGGGCGTCAGTTTGGGCCGAAAAACCTGCAAATTTTTGATGGGGCGGAACCGCCTGGACATCGCGGAAGCTATTTTTACGATGATGAAGGAACCCCAGGAACAACAACGCAATTAATTAAAGATGGGGCGTTAGTGGGTCGTCTGCACTCTCGAGAAACCGCCGGAAAGTTAGGAGAAACTCCGACTGGAAATGCTCGTTGTATAAATTATCATTATCCGCCTCTGGTTCGGATGACGAATACTTGGATCGAACGAGGAGATACGGCGGTTGAGGATTTATTCAGTGAAGTCAAGGAAGGGGTTTATGCACGCAATTGGTTAGGCGGAATGACCAATGGTGAAATGTTTACCTTTAGTGCGGGTGAAGCGTGGATGATTCGGAATGGGAAGCTAGCTGAACCTGTACGAGATGTCACGTTATCTGGCAATGTATTCACAACCTTAGCGGATATTGAAGCCATTGGAAATGATTTTTATTGGGATGAATCTGGCGGTTGTGGAAAAGGCGGACAAAATGGTTTACCTGTGGGTTGTGGAGGGCCTAGTTTAAGAATTCGCAATGTGGTTGTCGGGGGCGAAGTTTCCTAATCTTTTCTCGCTAGACTTTACCATCAGCCCGCAAAAAATATCGGAATTCCTACAGAGGAATTCCGGGTTGAGCGGGGGAGGATGTCAATATGATGAAGTTCGACGACTCTCACCTCGACTCGCATCTGGTGTAGAATCTTCTGTGTTCTGTTCGTTTTGTTCTTGGAAAGACCCCTTTAAATCGGATGGAACCGGAAACAATTCGAGTTTGCTATTGAGCGGCGATTCAGCAAGAGAAACTTGTTGGAAAAATGGGGAAAAAGCGACCAAGCTAGAAGACAGTAAGCTAAAAACAGAAACTAAAGCAGATTTTAGCAGGGCTAGAGGGGTCACATCTGAGTACAGTTACCTTGTGATCTGATCAGGAAAAAGTTAAAAATCAATTCCCTCAATCCGCTTGAACAAATCTCTCTTTGTTACTTCTTGATGACGTTCTAGATTAGCGTCCACTTCCGCGATTAGGATCAGGACAATTAGTAGTACAGCTAACTTCACCGCTCTCTTGAACGAGCAACCATGAACCCGCTTTGACACCTTTAGTTGCATTAGCCCAAACTATTGAGAGGACGCTGAATAACAGGATGAAAGTGTAGAACCGCATGAGTCTGTCCGTATTAGTGTGTCCACTCTCTAATACAGACTGTCTGTTTTAAATCCGGTTAAAATCATCAACAGCTTTGTTAATCGAGTATTCATCACAAATGACACCCATAAATAAAAAAAATTTGCAATTAAAATCCCGCCAAGCGAGTTGACGGGACATCTAATAATTATTGAGGTTTTTAAATCCTAGAAATCTTGAATTTGCTCCGATTGAAAACGATAAGATTCGCGTTGTTTCAAATTCTGCGAGTCAATTCAAGAAGAAAACTAGGAAAATCTCAGTTTGATTGATTGCTTAGGAAGCTTTGGGTAAAATCAGAGTCAAAATACCATTCACATAGTTGGTTTTGATGTCTGGAGTGAGGATGGGTTGGGGAAGGGCGATCACTTTGCGAAACTTTTGACTAAATTTTCGCTCGTTAGATGGGGATTCTGTTTGGCGTTGACGATGATACAAGTTTCCTGAAAGTACAATTGATTCCGGAGTCACTTGCATTTCTAAACTTTTTTCATCTAAGCTGGGTATGATCGCTTTGACAACAATCGTATCTTCGGCTTCATTCAACTTAATAACCGGAACTTGAGGATGAGAATTTCCCCACTGTTCGGGTTGATTAAAAACTTGATGAACTTGACGCCCAATATCCTCTTGATCTTGAAAGGATTGATAGTGTTTCAGTACCATGTTTAAACTCCTCAAAAAATTTTCAATGCTTATTTAAAAATCGAGATGGATCTCAAATCCGATGAGGATCAGATGAGATGAATCGACTCGTTTTTTTCAACTGTTATAGCGCTACGCGCTAGGGAACAGGGAACGGGGAACAGGGAACACCGGATCAGCAGACTATGAAAGGGTTTCAGAATCTAAAAATGTCCTAACCAATTTGCGTAGTGCTATAAAACCCAGGTAAAACCCGTAGGATAACGAATTTTACCCATCAAAAATGAGTGCGTGTTTAAAAACAGACTCTTAAAAAGAAAGAAACTCGAAACGATCTTGCTATTTGACTAGAAAATCGCCCACTTGACTTAAGAGGATTTGAGTGTCTGTAGATCGGGAATTGTCAAGACCTTTTCTCAACTCATTTCTCCTCTAGAGGTAAAGTTGGAGCCGCCGGAGGAATCACAGAACGTTCGACGATGACTTTATGACTTTCTCGTTGAGTCTGCATTTCAACTGCGATCGCCTCAAATTGAACCTCTAAACTACCGTAAGCAATCTCTAAGTTCACCGTTGTTTCAATTTGGTTAAAACCATTCGGTGAAAACTCAGTTAACCAGCGCGGCCCGTCTACAATAGTCCGAGATTGGCGATCGTACACCCATATTTTGACATAAATTCGCGGTAAATTCTCATTCATACGCACCCGAACTTTCACCGTTCGACCTGCAATAATTTCTGGATTAATGATTTCTAAAATCGGAGGTGCAATCGGTTCATCTTCTGATAATGTTGCTGAAGTTTCGGAGGTTGACGCTTGAGTGGGATGAGAGTCTACCAACCGCAGGGTTCGCTCTCGGGAATATGACAACGGTGACGCATCAACGGCTTCGTCATCCACCACAATTTCTTGAGATTCTAAATCATCTTCGAGGGGAACAAAAAGCGGATCAGCTTGAACCGATGGGGAAGCAACAGCCGTCTCGGGAGATTCAGCCCGAGTTTGCATAAAGGAGGTTTCAGGCATTGGTGTGGGTTTGGCTTGCTTCATCCATTGAGACAAGTCTCGATCTTGAGCGAGAGCGTTTAAGCGTGACCAAAAGCGATTTTCAAGATTTAAGGATTGAAAAGCCGGATCAACGGGTGAAACTTGAACGAACTGACTTTCTTCATTGCTGTCGGAGTCATCTTCAAAGGCGCTCGTCGCCATCAAGGGTTCTTCAGTTGGGGTGAGAATTTCCGCATCCGCCAACTCAGAAGAAGCGGAAGTTGTTTTCTTGGAGGAAGTAGTCACCTCTACAGGAGGATTTGCATTCTCAGAGCGAAAATGACCAAAGCTTGGGAGTTCTAGAGAAGACGCTGTTGTTAAGGGCTGATTGGTTTGAGGATTGGCTTGAATAACGGGAACGGTAGGACGACGAGAATAAGGTTCTGATATGGGTTCAGGTTCGGGAAGGGCGTTTGGATCGATCAGATGTAAGCGAGTTGTCGGTTCAACCGGATCAGATTCATCGGTTATGATCTCGATCTGTTCTTCAGGACTGACGTCAGTTCCTATTGCGTCGAGAAGATGTTCAACTTGAGTGGCGATGGTAAATAGATGGCTAGTAACAGGAACACCGTTACTCGAAATCATTATTTCTCCCAAAATCAGGCGAGTTTTACATTCAAACGGAAGATAAACTAAACAGGAAAAGGCGATCGGGATAATTGATAGGGGTATTGGCTGTTGGACGTGCAGTAAAATATTAGAATTATGGGGATCGCGTAGATAAACGTGCAAACAAGGCTGATCAATGGACTGTTCTAGGGGTTGGCTATTTGAGGGTTCAAAAGATTCAGCGTCTTCAACCCGTCCAGAAATTAACAAAGCCTGTCCTAATTTGGCAACGTAGGATTCTTTTTCGAGGGTGAGTTGTACCTCAACAATTCCCGAATGAGATGGCGACTGGGGCGTAACGGCTGGTTGATCATCGCCATTGAGCGATTCAATATCAACGATGGAAACGGGTGAGACATCCAAGGCTTCGGCTTGTTCAGAATCATCGCTTGAGAGTTCCGTCTGTGGAGTTGCGGTTAACTCTTGTTGGGGGGATGGAGGTTGGGTTTCAGAGGTGGTATTACGTTGATCAATGACTTCAACTAAGGGTTTATCGGAAGAAGTCGTCTGTGTCATTTCTTCTGAACTTTCCGACAGATCAGGAGTTTCAAATTCTGAGTCGGAACTCAAAGATTCATCAATGTGGGGGGGTTGCTCTAACGGTTCAGAGTCATTGGAGAGAACCCGCAGTTTAACCGAATTATCAGAAGATTTACTAACGAGAGTGGGCTGAAGTTGAGGATCACAGGACAGATCCCAGATTCCGGGCTTCAGACGAGTGTAGGGAATAACAATCAATAATCCCTCGGCTGAGGTATTGGTGGTGCGAGTTTGAACACGCCGAACCGGAGGGGTTTCTTCTAGAGCATGATGAGTGATGCGGACGGATATCTTAGCGTTCGGATAACCGGAACGAGCGACAACCCGATAACGCCCTTCTAAAATCTCCACATCTGGAGTTTCCAGAGGAAGCCAAGTTGTATCTCCTTCTCTTTGAAGCAGAAATTCCCAATTTTTCATCTGCATCTCCCGCCAAAGTCCTGCTACACCCATTTATAATAGCTGACGAGAGCAACTCAAAAAGATATAACAAAGGAATTAGAATTGAAAGTCTGAGATTCGTCGTTCGGTAGGGAGATCGAACCGATCTCATCCCTCGCCAAACCCGTTTTGGGTTGTGGCGCGGGAACATACTTACAGCAATCCTGTATTCATTCCAGGCTTACCCGTCGCTAATTCAACCTTAACGATTCTACCGCCCATTTTCATAATCCGTTGCTGTTCACGGAACCAGTTATCGTAAGGAACTAATTTGGTAAAGTAGGTATTTTGTAATTCTCGCTGAGTGCGGATACGGCTTTGGCTCGGAACACAAGCCGTGACTTTAAACATTCTCATGGTAATGGTTCTCCAAAAATAGAATTCCCAGTCTTTACAGTCTTTTTTAAACGATTGAAGGCTGGGAGTCACAGAGTCAATACTAGCTCACGAAAACTCATCATTTCACTCAGACAAGCCTTTAGCACTCTAGCACTCACAACGGACTTCCCTAGCCTTGCTGTAGACGATTGAGTAATACTCAACAAAGGAAAGAATCGATTCAAAATTCTACACCCCTGTTGAACAGGTTCGTCTTCTTAAACAGTTCTAGCTTAAGCCAGAGCAGATGTAGTCGAAGTAAACGCCCATTTCTTTACCAGCATCAGCGCCGACTAAACCAGCAGTCACTTCTTTCATGGCTTGAATGGCTTGCACGGTGGAACCGATGGGTACACCCAGAGAGTTGTAAGTTTCTTTCAAACCGTTGAGTACACGCTCGTCCAAGATAGAAGGATCGCCAGCTAACATTGCATAGGTAGCATAACGCAGGTAGTAATCCAAGTCGCGGATGCAAGCTGCATAACGACGAGTGGTGTACATATTTCCGCCCGGGCGGGTAACATCTGAATACAGCAGAGACTTAGCAACTGCTTCTTTAACGATAGAAGCGGCGTTAGCGCTGATGGTGCTTGCAGCACGAACGCGCAGTTCACCAGTGGCGAAATAAGCTTTCAGCTTATCGAGAGCGTTGGAGTCCAGGTACTTTCCTTGAACGTCAGAGGAGTTGATTACGGCGGTAATTGCGTCTTGCATGATTGGCTTTATAATTCCTTAAGTGTTGCTGCTGAATCTAAGATTCTTGAATGTTCGCTCCAGGGGAGCAAAAGATCATCCTATGACATTGCACCGATTACATAATCGAAGTATGATCCGGCTTCGGAAGCATCTTCACCAGACAGCAAGGAGGTTGCAACGCTCTTCATAGCGCGAACTCCTTCTGCAACAGCCTCGACGGGGGTACCGAGAGACTTGTACATTTCACGAACGCCCACGATTCCGATTTCTTCGATGGGAGTAACGTCACCTGCTACGATTCCGTAGGTTACTAGACGGAGGTAGTAGTCCAAGTCACGCAAGCAAGTTGCGGTCATTTCTTGACCATAGGCGTTTCCACCAGGAGAAACAACATCAGGACGCTTTTGGAACAGTTGGTTGCCAGCTTCCTTGATGATGCGCTCACGAGCTGCGGTCATGGTTTCGGCGATACGAACCCGACGCTCACCGGAAGTTACAAATGCTTTGATTCGATCTAACTCACCAGGGCTGAGATAACGAGCCTCAGCATCTGCATTCACGATGGATTTAGTGACGATACTCATTTTTTACCAAAGAGTTTTAGCTAACGTGTTCTTGATTCAACCCTCGACTCACCTTTGTCGGGTTGTCGCGGTTGATCATTTTTTGGGGTTAACCCGAATGAAACCCTGTTAAGTGCTGTCCTGTCAAGAGGACTAGCTGATGCCGTTTGACACTCAACTTGGCTGATCAGTACCGCCTTGCAGCTTTTTAACCTGTTGCCCCTGCTTGTGGCATCGCAACATAAAGTTACATTCCCTGCCTGACGATCCAATCTGGTAGTTCGCTGGGACAGCAGTAGCCCAACAATTTTTACTACCTACCGGATGTATTTTGAGGCGTCACGTTCACAATATTAGTGGTGTCGTAATATTTTTTTACATTACCTCTCATTCTTGAAGATAGGGGACGGGGGACAGGGAACGGGGGACAGGGGACAGGGAAGATTGATCATTCATAATTCATAATTCGTTTTTCGATTTCTTGAGAATTGAGCCGATAAAAGACTAATTTTTCTTGAACTTGAGGGGCAATTAAAGCATCATTTGGAATGGTTTCTAGTAAGTTAATTGCGGTTTGCCATTGGTTTTGGGCTTGTTGCCAAACTTCTAAAGAATTACGTGGATTTTTCACTAAAACAGATGCTTCTAACGCCAACTTTTTCGCCGAGTTAAAATTGGCGATCGCCGTTTGTTCTTGAATTAACTTTTGACTCGCCCAGTTATAATCTTCTTGATAAATTGCTAATTGTTGTTGAACGGGTTCTGATTGAACTTGACTTTCGGGCATTTCTTCTAATATTGCGATCGCATCTTGCCATTTTCCTTGAGCTTCTTTCCAAGCGGTTAAAGATAAAGGTGGATTTTCTACGGTTTGGCTGGCTTCTCTTGCTAAAGCTTGAGCCGATTTTAATCGCAGTTCAAGAGGTTGATTTTCTGCCAAAACACTCATTTTTTGTTGAGAGTTGACTGAGGCTTTGGGGAGGAATTGAATGCCGCCTAAAATCGCAGTCACAAAGGCTAATAATAGCAAGGGACTTAAACTCATTCTCGGGCGGTTAGCAGGTTTTTTATCTAATTTTAACTCTGACTTCAGAGGAGAAAAACTGTCTATTTTCGGCGGAATTAACGCTTCCTGTTCTCGCTTTAATGCAGCTTTTTGTTCTTCTAACCAAGCTTTTTGTTGTTCAAACTCGGCTTGCTGTCTGTTTTTTAGTTCTTCTTGTTGTTGATACCACTGTTGCTTTTGCTGTTCTAACTCAGCTTTTTCTTGGGAAAATAGTTCAGTTTGCGGTTGAATAATAGACTGATATTCTTCTAACTCTAAAATTAAAGAATAAAATCTTTTCTGTTTTTGCTTCTCGGCGGGAGTGAGTTGTTTTTTTAAACGATTTATAAACAGTCTAATATTAGACTGTAAAGCTTCTATTCCTTCGTAGGCGATCGCTAAATGGGGAAAGTGAGTATAGCGGCGAATATCAATCGCCATAAATTCGAGGAGATGATGTAAAACCGAAATTAGATTGAAAGGATCTCGGTGAGAATTGTATCGAATAAAGTCACCCAAACACAAAAGCAGATTATCATGGATCAACAAACGTTCTAAAAGTTCTTCTTGCTGATCTCGTTTTTGATGCCATTTTTGCTTGGTTTGTTCATCAGCCCAGAGAATTTCTAATTTATCCAAATCTCCAAAATTTGCATGATTTTGTTTTTCCGTCTGCAAACGACTCCGAAGGTTTTGCAACGGAACTTTGAACTGTAGAATATCATAGGCGTGTGGTTGGATATCATTCTGAGGACAGAAGACAATTTTCATCTGTTCAACTAAAATCTGAAATTCTCGTTTAAGCTGAAGCAGTAAGTCTGTATTCATGCTGCACCTCATCTAACGCCTGGAGATCATGTTAATACTTTAGTTTGCCACAAAAATCAACTGTTTAGCCAAAATGTTATAAAAATTTTCAACTCATTGTGTAGGTTGGGTTGAGGTACGAAACCCAACAGTGAAAGATAATTGTTTGGTTTCACTTTCTTTAACTGTTAGGTTTCACTTCGTTCTACCCAAGCTACAGAGATTCTATTTTCACTCTTATTGTGTAGGTTAGGTTGAGGTACAAAACCCAACAGTGAAAGATAATTGTTTAGTTTCACTTTCTTTAACTGTTAGGTTTCACTTCGTTCTACCCAAGCTACAGAGATTCTGTTTTCACTCGTTGGTGAATGATTTCCAAATTGGTTCGATAAATGTCTAATTTGTCTTGTGCTTCGGCTGCAATAAAAGCATCTTCGGGTATACTCTCTAAAAGATTAACGGCTTTTTGCCATTGCTCCTCTGCGGTTTGCCAAACTGTTAACGGATAGGGAGGTTTCTGCACCATAACAGAAGCTTCTAGGGCTAATTTTTGAGCCGCTTCTAAGTTGTTAACGGCTTTTTGTTCTTGGGCGATTTTTTGAGTCACGGAGTTGTAGTCTGTTCGATAAATTTCCAGTTGATTTTGGATTTGTTCAGAATTAGCTGTATCATTAGAAACAGCTTCTAATAATTGAATCGATTTTTGCCATTTATTTTGTGCAGTTTGCCAAACCGTGAGCGGATGCGGTGAATTTTTGATCATCTCACCCGCTTCTAAAGCTAATTTTTCAGCCGATTTGATGTTGTTTTCTCCGGTGACTTTTTCAACAATATTCACCGTGTTTTGTTCCGGTTTCCTTTTGAACGTATTTTGAGCTGAAAAACCAACTATTCCGAGTAGGGGAACCAGCAAAATTAACACAAGGGGTAAAGTGAAAGTCTGTTTGATGCTGTCCGGTTTTTTCTCGTTATTTTGAGCCTCGATATTCGCTTTTATTTCTCGTTCCTTGATTTGACTTTCTAACTCGTTGATTTGTTTTTTAATCCGTTCTTTTTCTTCCTGTCTTAGTTCCGATTCTCGTTGTTGAAGTTGTTCTTGATATTGACTGTGAAGTTCCGCTTCTCGTTGCTGAAGTTGTTCTTGATGTTGGAGTTTTAACTGACTTTCATAATTGTTAAGTTGTTCTTGATGTTGAAGTGAAAGTTCCGCTTCTCGTTGCTTGATGTTTTCGGCTTCCTGAGTTTTTAATTCGGTGATTTGTTTTTGCAGTTGATTAACTTTGTCTGAAAGTTCAGCTTCTCGGTTTTGAAGTTGTTCTTGATGTTGGAGTTTTAACTGACTTTCATAATTGTTAAGTTGTTCTTGATGTTGAAGTGAAAGTTCCGCTTCTCGTTGCTTGATGTTTTCGGCTTCCTGAGTTTTTAATTCGGCGATATGTTGTTGAAGTTGGTTAATTTTCAGTGTATATTCTGCTTGTCCTTGACGAGTTTGTTCTTGGTGTTGACACTGTACCTCAGCTATTTGCTGTTGAAGTTGGTTAATTTGAGTTACAAGTTGGGCTGATCGTTCCTGATAGTTTTCGGTTTGCTGACTTTTTAATTGGGTGATTTGTTTTTGCAGTTGGTTAATTTTGTCTAAAAGTTCGGCTTCTCGGTTTTGAAGTTTTTCTTGATATTTAACTGAAAGTTCAGCTTCTCGGTTTTGAAGTTTTTCTTGATGTTGACGTTTTAAGTCGGTGATTTGTTTTTGCAGTTCGTTAATTTTGTCTAAAAGTTCGGCTTCTCGGTTTTGAAGTTTTTCTTGATGTTGACGTTTTAAGTCGGTGATTTGTTTTTGCAGTTGGTTAATTTTGTCTAAAAGTTTGGCTTCTCGGTTTTGAAGTTGTTGTTGATGTTGACGTTTTAAGTCGGTGATTTGTTTTTGCAGTTCGTTAATTTTGTCTAAAAGTTTGGCTTCTCGGTTTTGAAGTTGTTGTTGATGTTGACGTTCTAAGTCGGTGATTTGTTTTTGCAGTTCGTTAATTTTGTCTAAAAGTTTGGCTTCTCGGTTTTGAAGTTGTTGTTGATGTTGACGTTCTAAGTCGGTGATTTGTTTTTGCAGTTGGTTAATTTTGTCTAAAAGTTTGGCTTCTCGGTTTTGAAGTTTTTCTTGATTTTGACCTGTTAATTCGGTGATTTGCTGTTTAATTTCTTCGGGTTGCTGGTGTTTAAATTCCAATTCTTCTTGTCGTTTTACCTCTGCTTCTTGAGTCACGAACTTTTCCGATTGTTCTTGAGCGAATAACTGATAACACTGAACTTTTGATTTGAGATCATCAATGAATTTTACCGCTTGTTCTCCTTGAACTTGATCGGCTTGACTGACAAATTTGTTCAGAGAGGCTTCTAAACGCTGGAAATCTTTAATCGAGTAGTTTAAATGACTATCTTCGCTTTCCAAACTTGCAAGTTCTTTCTGGATAAACGAAATAATCTCGCGAAGCAATTGCAGAACTAAATCAAAAGTTTTTTGAGAAGGATCGAACTGAATAATTTGGCAAAGCAGTATCAACAGCGAACTGTGATCGATCATTCGATCCATCATTTTCTCTAGCTTTTCTCGACGTTGATACCAAGCATTTTGCTCGGATTCATTGGCAAACATCAACTCTATTTTATCCAGTTCACCAAAGGCTTGATGATTTCTTCGTTCATTTTCGAGAGGACTATTAATCCAGAGCAGTTTACTGTAAAATGCTTTAATTTGCTCGATAGTCTGCGGTTCAACAGCATGGGGTTGTTCGCAGAACGTTTTCATCGAGTCCAACAAACTTTGAAATTCACCTTTGATGTACAGAATGGTTGCAGTATTCATAAAATTTAGTCCGAAGGGGGTTAATTGTCAAAAAAGTTCTCAGAAAGTCACGAACCCTTGCTGAAAGTGTGTGGTGAAAAACTGACTTGAACTGAAAACCGAGACACAGAGAACACCCCAACGAACCGAGGCGGATAAAATGCGATCGCGCCTTTACAATTAGCAAAGAAAACCTAACAATAGTATAAGCTCATAATTCTTTACTGGCTATCAACGAATTGATGATTGTTTTCAAACCTGATTCTCAAATGTTCAAACCCCTTCTACGCCGTCAAGGACATTTTTTAACTCGCCTGACTGTCCTTTGTCTCACCCTGAGTCTGGGACTTCTAATGGCGGTTTCCCCAGCTTGGGCGAATATTGAGGATGATCGCTTCGATGGGAATATTTTCGCCTTGTATGGGAGTAATGGTTCTCTGGTTCCGCCCCGAGTCACCCTAGCCGAGTCTTTCCAACGCTCAAAACCCGCTTTGCTGGTATTTTTTCTCGATGACAGCCGCGACTGTAAACAATTTGCGACAACTGTTTCTCAGCTTCAGCAATTTTACGGAAGAGCGGCGGATTTTATGCCGATCAATGTCGATGCAATTTCACCTGTTCCCTCAGAAAATGTCACCGAACCCGATCATTACTATAGAGGTTTTGTACCTCAAACCGTTTTAATTGATCAATCCGGTAAAGTCGTTTTAGATGAAGTCGGTTTAGTGGCGTTTGAGAAAATCGATGATCAGTTTCGGAAAGTGTTTGATTTACTTCCGCGTTCAGAATCAATAGAACTTAAACGTACACCGCTCAACGAGATTAATATCGAACTGGTTGAAACTCAAAAATGATCTTAAACTGAGGTTGTCGGTTTTCTAGACAAAAGGAACTAGCAAAAGAGCGGAAAAACAGTTAACATCTTTGCTAGTACCTTAATCTCAGGTCTAAATAGCTCCACTCTCTAAAATAATCATCAATTTTGATATGACTTCTACACCTTCTACATCTTCTACGCCCAGTGAAACTCCTGCTTCTCAAAGCCCCCAAAAAGCCCAGGAACCGCAACCGAGCTATGTGAAACTCGCTATGCGAAATATGGTGAGAAAAGGAAGCAAATCTTTATTTCACTTTTCTTTAACAGCGATCGCCCTGTTGGGTTTCCTGGTGGGTGTATCTTATATCACTCGATAACCGCAAATTCTCGGAAATGGGGAAAAGAGAGTTGTTGAAAATCGCCAATTTCGGAAAAAGTTCAGAATTAAAATTTGACAATTTTTTAGATTATTTCTTTTCCCCATTTTCTATAATGGCGAGTAAATCAGTGAGCATCTGTTTTGAAATTAGAATTAATGAGTCAAGTTTCACTGTACGTTAACATTCAAGACTATTTCTGGCTGGGTGAGGAGTCAGAACCCCCACCTGTATCGGAAAAAAGTCGATCTGAGGGGAAAGACTCCTGTCCCATTTCTCCCGAAACTTGGGAACAATGGTTTAGTCAGTGGTTTCAAATTCTTAATCCGGATATTCCGCAAGCAGGAAGTTACGAGTTAAGTCTGCGTCTCACGGATGATACTGAGATCCAACAACTCAATGCCGAATATCGTTCCGTAGATGCACCGACAGATGTCTTAGCCTTTGCTACATTGGAGGTAGGTTGCCCTCAACTCCCTGCTGGGGTGTTTTCATCTGAATCTCTTTACCTGGGTGACATTGTGATTTCTGTTGAGACGGCTGATCGACAAGCTCAACAGCAAGGGCATTCTTTAAAAATCGAGCTAGGATGGCTGGCGGCTCATGGACTTTTACACCTCCTGGGTTGGGATCACCCTGATCAACAGATGCTGATCCAAATGCTTGATCAGCAGGTTATTATGCTGCAAGCCGTCAATTTAGAGGTAAATGCTGCAACCATCCAAGTGAACTTAGCCGAATATTCACCAACTCCATTGGATGAATAAGAAACAAACATCTAAAGAAAGGGTCAAAGAGGAGTGAATTGAGTGATGAAAATTTTACTAACTTTAGCTTCTAGATTGGCATTCTACCCAAAAAACAGGACTCTATCCGTAAAGTCCGACCCCAGTTATGTTAAATTGCTGGCAACGTGTTAAATTTCTTCAAACATTGATAGCAAAATTTACCTAGATGTCTCAAAAGTACCGACTAAAGGATATAACTAATGAACTTGAATAAACCCTCCATCGCACCCATGCAAGCCCGATTAGTCTCTGTTCCTCATCACCGCTCTACTAAAGTATTAGGCCATCTTGAACCGCCTCCCTCAGCTCAAAGCCGCTCAAGTTCTTCTTGGACTGTCGCTTCTAATCTATTGGTGAGTTTCCGATACGCTTGGACGGGTGTCACCTACGCCTACAAAACTCAACGAAATTTTCGGATTCATACCGTTATCGGCACCCTCGCTATCGGCTTGGGCTTTTTTTTACACCTGTCTTCGGTAAAATTAGCGGTGATTGGTTTAACCATCGGAGCGGTGATGGCGATGGAACTGTTGAATACAGCCATTGAATCTGTTGTAGATTTAACTGTTGGTCAGTCCTACCACGAACTCGCTAAAATCGCGAAAGACTGTGCGGCAGGAGCCGTTTTAATCTTTGCGATCGCAGCATTATTAGTGGCGATGATGTTACTGATTCCCCCCCTACTGGTGCAACTGGGGCTAGTGACCGCAGGAGTATAGTCTTGATTATTGTTATTGATAATTATGACAGCTTCACCTACAACATTGTCCAGTATTTAGGTGAACTGGGTGCTGAGTTACCTGTAGCTAATGAAGTTCGCGTCTATCGTAACGACCAAATTAGCGTTGATCAAATCAACCAGATGCAACCCCAAGCGGTTGTCATTTCTCCGGGGCCAGGTCGTCCAGAAGATGCGGGTATTTCTCTGGAGTTGATCGAACGCTTAGGCCCCCAATTACCCATTCTGGGAGTCTGTTTAGGTCATCAGAGTATCGGTCAGGTGTTCGGCGGAAATATTGTCTCAGCGCCGCAACTGATGCACGGTAAAACCTCTAGCGTTCATCATACAGGCGTGGGAGTTTTTCAAGGTTTAGAGAATCCTTTGAGTGCAACCCGCTATCATAGTTTGGTGATTGAACGTCAAACTTGTCCTGAAGTGTTGGAAATTACGGCTTGGGTAGAGGATGGGACGATCATGGGTGTCCGACATCGGAACTATCCTCATCTTCAAGGCGTCCAGTTTCATCCAGAGAGCATTTTAACCACTAGCGGTAAACAGCTCCTGAAAAACTTCCTGCTGTCACTGTAGGAAATTTGACTGACAATCTCCTTAATCTATCCTTGATTTTTAATCCCCGCTTTCTATGAAACGGCGAAAGTTTATCCGTCTGGTTCAAACAGGTGTATTAGCAGGTTTTTCGACGATAGGGATCGAGCGATCGCTCTTGGCAGTCGCTCAAACCCCTAGTTCGAGTAATGGCTTAACAGTACGCTGGCTGGGTCATACTTGCTATTTCTTCTCGGGTGGCGGTTTGCGAGTTTTGATCAATCCCTTCCGTCAAATTGGCTGTACTGCTGGATATCGAAATCCGAAGGTTGATACGGATTTAGTTTTGATTAGTAGTCGCTTGCTGGATGAAGGTTCAATTGATGGATTTTCGGGAAATCCGGCGTTACTCTACGAACCTGGAGTTTATCAGTTCAACGGCGCTCAAGTTCAAGGGATTCGCACAATTAAAGATCGCCAACAAGGACGCAGGTTCGGGACGAATGTGGCGTGGATGTGGAAACAAGGCGGAATCAAAATTCTGCATCTGGGGGGACTCGCAGGGCCGATTGATATTGAAGAACGGATTCTGATTGGACGGCCTGATGTGATGTTTGTTCCTGTTGGGGGTGGGCCTAAATCTTATACCCCAGAAGAAGCCAAGCAAACAATCCAAACTCTCAATCCGAGAGTCGTGATTCCCATGCACTATAAAACTTTAGCGGCAGATCCGGCGACTTGTGATCTGGTTCCTCTGGAGAATTTTCTAGAAGTGATGGGGGAAACGCCAGTTCAGAGAGTGGCTAGCGATACAGTGACTTTCCAACCCGGAAATCTGCCTTCTGAGGGTTCGGTGATTGAGGTATTGAGTTATCAGTTTGGCAACGGTTCCCCAGCCAATCCGGTACTCTAGAACAACTGACATACATTTGTTTGAACGAATTTTATCGCAACCAATTCTCTAAACTCAAGGCAGGCACACGCTCAAATTCACGAGTATTTGCAGTGACAAGAGTCAAGTCATTGGGCAGATCTAAAGTGTGACATCATCAAGGGGTAATAGTCCCTCATCCATGTCCGGAAAATTATCTGTAATGTCTTGCAACGTCGTCAGCAGGGAAAGCAGAGAACGGGGAGGAATGGGTTCAATAATTAATCGATGACCTTCTTTTCGTAACAACACCTCTGTGCCTGATAGGGCAAATTCAGGGGGAATCGTTAGGACTTGATCTTGTCCATTCGTTAAGAGAGAAACATGGCATGAGTTTAGCATAAAGCGACCTCCTGAAACTTTGATTGCATAGATTTGTTTCCACTCTACTGACTTTTAATCATACTATTGAATAATCGTTTGTTTCCATTCTTGCACCCAGTCAGAAACCGGGTTTCTGGCAACTTCCCCTAGCTTGCCTATATTTTTCGTTGATCAACCAGGTTTCTCAGGTCTTTCAAACTGACTCTAGGATGAAATCAAATTCTGTCGTGTTGAGAGGAATTTTACAATTAGACAGAGATTTTAATCTTCAGGAACCGTCGGATTATCGTTAGACTCAAGTCTTTCAAAATCAACTAAACTAACTAACCCGTAATCATCCTCAGAGAACTGATATTCGCCTCGTTCTAGTGCATCTGCAAATGTCTCTAAATACGCTCGAAAACTCGGTGCAATCAGTCCTCTTGTTGATTCTTTCCACTCAACAATAATCACTTGTCCAACATTCCCACCTGTTGCGGGGGCTAAATCTACACATTCACAAGCCCCGTTACTTTCGAGAGTAAATGGAATCCATTTTGGGTTCCACCAACCGTTCCAAATTCCCTCAGAAACGTCTTCAGGATCGCAGATAAATTTCTCATCTAAAAACTCTGGCCATTTTTGAGAGATTTCTATTATACCTTGGAGAGAAAGGAATTCTAAGTGAGGAAATAAGGAATAAGAATCCTCATGTTGTCCGTTATGAATTCGATAAGATTGCTTAAAATCTTCTGGAAATTTGACACCAAAAATTTCTTCGACCTGGGCAATTTCCTCATCCGTCGCCCCTGGTTTGAGACTTTCTAGAACTTGCGGTGCATGGGCTGTTAACCAATGATCAATTCTTTCCCAAATTGTGTTCATATTCTTTACTTACTAATTTTAAAAATTTCACAATGTTTCTGGATCAAGCTCTTGGGTTTTACCTGCACGATACTCATTCATCGCCATAGCAGCAAGTTTAGCAAGAGTATCGGGAGAACGAGAGAATACTTCATCCCAACGTTGCTTGTCTTCTAATTCTTCGAGAATCATCGAAGCGATCGCATCTTGTTCGTTGGCAGATAAGGTTCTTAACTTGGCGATCGCACGTTCAAGTAAGTCAGTCATGGCTACTACACTTTGACAATAAAAATGGCACATATCGATTATCAATTGTAATCCTACAAACACAAAAATGGGTAGAAATGTAACCCACCCACTCTTCTCAAACTATTATTAATGTAGATGTAGGTTGGGTTAAGTGTGACTCGCAACCCAACAATAACCACGCTGTTGGGTTGAGAAAACCCAATCTACTCGATCTGATCTGTTGGGTTTCGTTCCTCAACCCAACCTACTATATCTCTGTAGGTCTATAAATTCAGCCAGAGTAGGGGAACTGGATCGTCTGTAAAACAAGATAGCCCTGAAAGTTCGTAATTCTTTTGTGCATCAATAAATACTGCTTTGGTTATAGCACGAAGACTGATCCCTGCCACTTTTACAAGTTGAGTCTGTTCCTTGTACTTGCGATAAAAATCTGTAGGTGTAATATGAATAATCACACCATTACACGCACATTCCCAATGATTATTGTATGAACGATGTTTCCGTGCCATTTTTCGTTGATCTCTACTACCAGGGCGAAAAACCTCTCCAGCAAAAGAATCAAATTTACTGTATGTATGACGCTTAAATTTGAGGCTTGTATTTTTATCTTTGTTCTGTTTGATGAAATCTTTAATTCTTGCTGCTGTTCCTTTTGGTGAGCAGTCTGTCCAATCATATTTGAGATGAATATTGAGGAGCTGATTAGAAGTTTTGGGTTTTATTCCCAGAACGATCAGCCGTCTTGAAAAAGTTTTCAGAAAATCTCTCAGTATAACTTCTGATGGTATAACAGCCGGTGTTTCAACTTCTGTATTGTTTAATAAAGGTTGAAATCTTTTGATTGAACTTCTCTCTGCTTCGTCCAAATCTTCTTCATTCCAAGCTTGCCAAGCAAGTCTGACAGATGATTCTTGATCGATCTCTTTTAACTTATGAATGCGGTGATGATTTTTCCATCTTGCTGCTAAATTCTTAGCTTTTCCCACATACAAAATTCTGTCATTTGCATCAATCGCAAAATAGATAGCAGCACAGCTTGGTAGATGTTGACGCTCAGATAACAAAACGGAGGGTAATGTTAAAGGATCAAGTATAGATGACATTTTGATAGTTACAGCCAGTCAATTTAACTAGGGTTTACTTAGTTTATAGAATACCCTACTCAAAGCCTTTAAACTACGTCCCCAACAAAAAATTCTCAGGGATTTTACTTTTAACAAATTATGATATTCAACTAAAACCTATCAAAGGTTAGTTATAATTTTGCTCAAAAAGACTGTAGGTTGGGTTAAGCGTGACTCGCAACCCAACAATAACAACCCTGTTAGGTTCAATCAAGCTCTGGTTTTTTGGGTTTCGTTCCTCAACCCAACCTACTTGATTTCAAATTTTATCATGTCTTAGGGTAGTTATAATTTTGCTCAAAAAAGACTAAAATAGATAAAGTTCCTCCTGACTAACGTCATTTTTTCTATTCCTATGCACCTAATTTTATGCCATACCACCGCAGATTTTGATGCTTTAGGCGCCGCTGTTGGACTGTCGCGTTTGTATCCGGGAAGTAAAATCGTTTTAACAGGCGGTTCTCATCCAGCCGTGCGAGATTTTTTAGCCTTACATCGAGATGAATTTCCCCTCATTGAACGGCGTTCTGTTAATCCTGAAAATATTCGCTTTCTAACCGTTGTTGATACTCAAACCCGCGAACGTTTAGGGAAAGCATCGGAATGGTTTGATTTACCCAATTTATACGAAATAACCGTCTGTGATCATCATCCCGATAGTGAGTTAAATATTCCCGCAACAACCACTCAAATAGAACCCGTTGGTGCGACAACAACGTTAGTCGTTGAAAAGCTACAACTTGCCGAAAAACAAAGCCAAACTGAAGACACAAAATGGCTATTAACCGCAGCAGAAGCAACGGTAATGGCGTTAGGAATTCATGTGGATACAGGTTCACTCACCTTTGAAGGAAGTACAGCCAGAGATGCCTTAGCGTTGGCGTGGTTGATGCAAAAAGGCGCTAGTTTACAGGTGATCGCAGAATATATTGAACCGGGATTTTCACCCGAATTACAAGATTTACTGACAACCGCTTTAGAACAGTTAAATCAAGTTACCGTTCATGGCTATAAAGTCGCTTGGATATTGTTAGAAACGGAGGACTATGTACCGGGTTTATCGAGTTTAGCTTCCCAACTGATTGAGATTACCGAAAGTGATGCGTTATTACTGGGAAATTGCCAGCAACCTCAGAATAAAGAAACCGAACGATTAACGATTATTGGACGTTCCCGCATCGAACAAACGAACCTCAATCAACTGTTTAAACCGTTGGGTGGTGGAGGTCATCATCAAGCGGCTTCTGTGGTTATTAAAGATACGAATCCCTCAGAAAAATTAACAGAAATTGTCGAAGAATTTAAAGCACAAATTCCTCATCCTCCGACTGCAAAAGAGTTGATGTCTTCTCCCGTTAGAACCATTCGTCCTGAAACAACCATTGCAGAAGCCCATCGAATTTTACTACGTTATGGTCATTCCGGTTTATCAGTTGTAGATGAACAAGATCAATTAGTGGGAATTATTTCCAGACGCGACCTTGATATTGCGCTGCATCACGGCTTTAGTCACGCTCCCGTTAAAGGGTATATGACGCCGCAATTAAAGACGATTAAACCCGATACAACGCTACCGGAAATTGAGTCTTTAATGGTAACATACGACATCGGACGTTTACCTGTTTTAGAGGGGAATAATTTAGTCGGAATTGTCACCCGAACCGATGTTTTAAGACTGCTTCACCAACAACAACGACCGCAAAAAAAAGCGGGTAAAGGTTGCATTCCTGGTTCAACCTGTGATTCGATTAAAGATCTACTTGAACAGCGTTTAGCACCGCCATTATTAGACCTGTTGAACCGACTGGCTAAACTCACTCAACAACGGGGTTGGCAACTTTATTTAGTGGGGGGAGCGGTGCGAGATTTGTTGTTAGCTGACCCCGAAAAAACGCTGTTATTAACGGATATTGATTTGGTAGTTGATGGCTGTCATCAAAGTTATGAAAATGCAGAAAATAATCAAAAAAACGATAAAAATCCCCCCGCAGTTGAATTAGCCTCTGCGTTACAAAAAAGTTATTCTAATGCTCGTTTGGATGTTCACGGACAGTTTCAAACGGCGGCTTTATTGTGGCATAATGACCCGGTTTTAGATTCGTTGTGGATAGATATTGCAACAGCGAGAACGGAATTTTATCCCTATCCCGCAGCGAACCCAGAAGTTGAAGCGAGTTCAATTCGTCAAGATTTATACCGACGAGATTTTACCATTAATGCTTTGGCGTTGCGTCTAACTCAACCCCAACAAGGAGAATTATTAGACTTTTTTGGGGGAGTGAATGACCTAGAAAATCGCCAAATTCGTGTTTTACACGCCAATAGTTTTATTGAAGATCCGACGCGAATTTATCGAGCGGTTCGGTTTGTGGTGCGGTTAGGATTTGAACTTGAGTTTCAAACCAAAGATTATATTCATTATGCGATTAATAGCGGGATTTATGAAAGAGTGCAATCACAAAATTATTCGGCTCAACAACGGGTTCCGGCTCTGGAAACTCGGCTGAAAAGTGAGTTAAAATATATTTTACAAGCTCCCTACTGGAAACCTGCTTTACAATTATTGGGAGAATTAAAAGCATTACGGTGTATTCATCCGACGTTAGAATTAAACCCGGAGTTGTGGCGACAAGTTCAATTTGTAGATCGGTGTTTACTTCGTTTTGATGCCGAGAAAACCTTAACCCATTGGCAGGTACGGCTAGAGGTGTTAATTGCTCATTTAGCGCCGGAATATCGAGGCGATGTTGCGGAAACGCTGCAATTTCCTCTAGACAGCACTGAACGACTTCAACAGTTAGAATCTGCTAAAGCCGAGGTGGTAAAATTGATGCCAGAATGCCAACTAGCCAGTCAATTTTACAGACTGTTAGTGCCTTATAATTTGCCAATGTTGATTTTAATCGCAGTGCAATGTCCGCGATGGGTTCGACGTCGAATTTGGCAATATTTAACCCATTGGTGGAATATCAAACCGTTGCTGAATGGCAATGATTTGAAACAATTGGGGTATAAACCAAGTTCTCAGTTTAAACAGATGCTCGATGATTTGTTGGTTGCAACACTAGATAAAGAGATATGCGATCGCAAATCCGCAGAAGCCTTTATTCAGGCGAAATATTCGTTGCTTGGGGACTGTTGAGCCTAATCTGCTCAGATGGACATCCCACACAATATTGATGTTGGGTTGTGCCTAAAAACGGTTTGACTTTCCCCAAATTAGTTGTGACCATAGGGGTCGCGGCATCCTAAGTATGCAACATCAAAACTCTCTCCAGAATCAGTAGCTTCGCTTTCTAAGCCAGCGAGAATTTGAGTGCGGCTGAGGCGAGCATTTTGACGAGTAGTGCTACCTGTGGTGCCATTTGTCCAGCCACTATCACCCACTTTGTACTTGTAGCCACAAACGATATCTTGTCCGCTTGTACCGAGGGCTTGAGCAGGTAGACCGACATTGAGTCCGACGAAAGCAACTGTGATGATACCGATAAGCTTTTTCATCCAAAACCTCCTAGTATATGGTGTACTTGCTTGGCTTTAATCATTACTTTATAGGTTCTTCCAATTTGGATCAGTATCTATCTGCACGGATTTAATAAATTAAAAATGTTATCCTAATAACAAGCCATGAATCGCAATTTAGCTTTCAATTTTGGCGGAATCAACTGATTGAATTTCCCTTTTATAAAGAAAAAATAAAGTTAAATTGATTACACTTTTTCAGCCATTCAAAGACACCTTTTTCTAAGTTTTAATATTCTCTCAATACTAAAAATAAATCAAGTCAAGACTTGAGACTCAACAGAAGCGGGTTTACGACTTTTCAGCCAATAGGTTGTCATTTCGCCGCGACCCTTGACTTGAACGATCCCTCGTTTTTCTAGGACATATTGATGCTTTAATAATTCATAGGTCGCTTCTGTAACGTGTATTTCGCCGACTTTCCCGTGAGATTCCATGCGACTGGCGATATTAACGGCATCTCCCCAGAGATCATAGGAAAACTTCTTTAACCCAATCACACCCGCCACCACAGGGCCAGTATTAATCCCAATTCTGAGATTGAGTATTTTATTATCTTCTCGTTTAAATCGATAAATTTCTTGCTGCATATCCAGCGCCATTTGAGCGATCGCTTCTGCATGATCTTGTCTGGGTTTGGGTAGTCCTCCGACAACCATATACGCATCTCCGATGGTTTTAATTTTTTCTAACCCGTGTCGTTCCGCCAAGCGATCAAAACTCGAAAAAATTTGATTGAGTAAACTAACTAATTCCGTCGGGGAAATTTGAGAAGCCAGTCCGGTAAAATCAGTAATATCCGCAAATAAAATCGTCGCCTGTTCAAAGCGATCGGCAATTAAACCCGGTTGTTGTTTAAGCTGTTCAGCAATCGCTTGAGGTAAAATATTCAGTAAAAGCTGTTCTGATTTTTCCTTTTCCACTCGCAAAGCATCTTCAGCCTTTTGACGTGAGGTAATCGCTTGATGAATCTGATCAAACATCTGCATAAAGGCAGAAATCACATCTCCTAACTCATCGCTGCGTTGAATAGAAGCCGAATAAAATTGAGGCGGTTCTTGATTTTGATAAATTGATTTTCCCGCTTTGATTAAATCCAGTCGGAGATTTAAAATCGGTGTAATCACCATTTTTTCTAAAACAATCATCGTTCCGATGACGACAAAAAAGGAAATAATCAGCACTAATCCAGCAATTCTGAAAATAAAAAATCTAACTTCTTGCATGATTTGATCAGCATCATGGCGAACGACAACTAAATAATTATCTTTTAAAGAGTCGAGATTACAAGCAAAATCATAGCGATCGCCGGATGCTGTGTTTAGATAGAGACTGTCACCTTGTCTGGCTTGAGAAAACGACAGTTGAGGCGGTTCGCCAAATTCTCCGATGAGTTTTCCGTCGGGAAGTTGATATAATGCACCGCCTAAAACCGGATCATCAAGCTGATTGAGATGAATTAATTGTTTTAAGAGTTCGGCTTGTGACTGATAAGGATAGGTGGCAATAATCCAAGCAACTTTACCCGAAGATACCATCGCAAGCTGTTGTAAAAGTTCCTGCTTTCGACGATAAACAGAAGGAACTAAAATAATCAACTCAATCAAAAAAATACTGGCTAAAATCCAGATCGAGATCCGCTTAGATAAACGAGCCTTTAAAAATCTAAGCAACGGTCTCCCCTGAGATGACATTGCTCAAGCCTCCTGTGAAAGTTAGCAGAAATTGTATTAAAATGAATTGAGTAGAAAGGACTAGGTTTTTGCTCTTATTATTAATAGACCTTCTGTAGCTCTGCATCCGCATTAGACCCTGAATTTGATGCCAAAATCAGACCCGAACTTGATGACAAGTTTCACACTCTCAATCTTGAGCTTAACACAAACATTCAGAACAATCGTTCACTCTAGTCAGCTTTGGATGAGTTTTCGGTACAATCAACAGAAGGATTGCATCCTAGAATGAATCGCTATTTCAACCCAGTTTCCCTAACCTATGACCGAGCAACCTAACTCACACTCCCCTAATCCTACAGAATCGGATAAAAACGCAGAGAGTTCAAATGGAACCCCTGCCAACAATGGAGTGCTCTCCTATGCTGATGAGGCGCAAGTCTCGACAACCCGCGAAGAATTTGAACAAGCGGTTGCGATGTCTGCGAGTCAATACAGTCTAACTGGAGATTTAGAATCAAAGTCTCCAAGCAACTTTCTAGCCTCTGTGATCACCTTAGTTGCCGTTGCAATTATGATCCTGGGGTTGGCACTGGATAATATTTGGGTTGGATATCTCAGCGCCTTCGTTGCTTTATTTGCATCCCTACGAATGATCTGGCCGAGTTGGGGACAGGTTTGGAAAAATCTGATTCCTCCGGTATGGCGGAGCTTAATTATTGCCAGCTTTGGGATTTTAGCGGCGATCGCAGGTTTACTGATGTTAAGCGGCTCCAACAAAGATTTTGGTAGTCGCAATATTGTAATTAATTGGGAAGCGATCGGTGCGTTAGGGGAACTGATCGGCGCGTTAGGTCAGATTTTAATCGCGATTTTGGCGGTTTATGTCGCTTGGCGTCAATATGTGATTTCTAGAGATTTAACCATCCAACAAAACCTGATTACTCAACAGCAAACGATTGATGCCTACTTTCAAGGCGTCTCTGATCTGGCGTTAGGGGAGCAAGGACTTCTGGAAGACTGGCCGCAAGAACGGGTGATTGCAGAGGGACGAACCGCCGCCATAATACGCAGTGTGAATGCCGAAGGCAAAGCCAAAATTTTACGTTTTCTCTCGCAAGCTAAACTGATTACTCCCCTGAAACGCGATCGCCATCTTGGTCGGCCGATCCTCGATGGTAATGGTAGCTATGCCGAAGATCGTTTAGAAGGAATTCGGGTGATAGATTTGGGTGCAATGCTGGCTTGTGCAGATTTAAAGAAAACAGATTTACGCCGAACAGACTTAGCCGAAGCGAATTTAGTCAAAGCGGATCTGACGGGTTGCGATCTCGTGCGTGCTAATTTATCCAGGGCGATTCTCTTTGAAGCGAATCTCTCCCACGCAATGCTAAGAGCGACAAAACTGTTTTACGGTTCATCGGAAACAGCAACTCCCCGCAGTCGCACAAAAATGCCGAACTACGAAACGGGTGAGCATACAGGAGCAGTGCTTGAAAATGCTGATTTTACCGGGGTTGAGGGTCTATCTGATGAAAACCGCTATTATTGTTGTGCTTGGTGTGGTTCTAAGTCGAGAAAAACCATTCCCGGTGGTTGTGAAGGGATTCCCAACAAGTTAGGACGATAAGACAGTGACCAGTGACCAGTGACCAGTGACCAGCTTTTACAGTGAACAGTTTACAGTAACCAGTGACCAGCTTTTACAGTTATCAGTTATTAGTTATTAGTTATTAGTTATCAGTTATCACTGTTGACTGGTCACTGGTTACTGGTCACTGATAACTGTAAAAGCTGTTCACTGTAAACTGTCTTCACTGGTCACTGGTTACTGTTCACTGATAACTGTAAAAGCTGGTCACTGTTTCTTGTGTTCCCAGGCGGCTTGAAAAAATTCTTGTTCACAGAATAGGGCGTAACGGTAGATACTATGAGCGGCAGATTCATTAATAACATAGCGATTGGTTAGATTTTCCAGTTGTTGAGCGAGTTGTTCAAATTCATCGCTACTATAAGTTTTGATCCAGTCGGTGTATTGATGATTAGGAATTTCCGGTTGAGCGAGTTTTTGCCCTAAAAAAGCATACAACCGCATACAGGGAGTCATGGCAGCCGCGATCGCACCAATATCTCGAGTCCAAGCTGTGGTTAATAAAAATTCGGTATAGCGACGGGTGGCGACTCCAGGTTGAATTGTTTGTAAGTCAATCTCCCAAGCTTTCGCATAGTGTTGATGCAGTTGCAGTTCTTCGAGTACCCCGTTGGCGAGATGATGAAATAGGTTAAAACCTTGCCAGTCGGGAGCTTTAGCCGCAGCCAGACTGTAGGCGCGAGCAAAGGCTCTGAGAAAAAACGCATCCTGTCCCACATAAAAGACAAAGCAACTTCGCGGCAAAGTTCCCTGAGCAATGCCTTGGACAAAGGGATGTTCAAGACAAGCAATGCTCAGGTCTTGGTTGGCTTGCCACAGATCGCTCGATATCATAGAAGTAGAAGGTTTTTACTGCACTTCATCAATGAGTTTATCTCAAAAACCCGGTTGAATCTACCCTCTATTCTCAACGCTCTCACACCCGAAATCCCTATGAATGATCTTCGTATTTTCCATACCATTAATCGTCTAACGTTTGGCTCTACCGCCGGACTGATTCAACAGGTTAAAAAGATGGGAATTGAGGCTTATATTCAAGCTCAACTCAAACCCACATCAATCACGATTCCAGATCCTTTAACTCAAAAAATTCAACCCCTCGATACTTTGTCTTTAACGCCCGGTCAGATTTTTAAACAACAACAACGGTTGATCGAAGAAGCGAAAAGGCTCAAGTTAGAGCCAAAAGCTATGCAAAAAGTTAAAGGAGATTTTGAACAAAAAATCCGCAAACAAGCTGAACGGGGACGGTTGCTACGAGCTTATGAAAGTCCTCGACAACTCGAAGAAATAATGGTTGATTTTTGGTATAATCATTTTAACATTGATGGCTTGCAAGGCGGACAAATTAGGCTGTTTTTTAGTTCCTACGAGCAACAGGCAATTAGACCTCATGTTTTGGGAAAATTTCGTCAACTTTTAGGGGCGACAGCCAAGCATCCGGCGATGTTAGTGTATTTAGATAACTGGCAAAATACCGCCCCCGGAAGTCCAAAAGCCAAGGGAAGATTTAAAGGACTGAATGAAAACTATGCCAGGGAATTGTTAGAACTTCATACTTTAGGTGTAGATGGGGGATATACTCAAGCTGATATTATTGCATTAGCTCGAATTTTTACAGGTTGGGGAGTTCCTGATCCGCCTGCCAAGCGAGTTGAAGATGAAGATGGGTTTGAGTTTGAAGGCGATCGCCATGATTTTGAGGATAAAGTGTTTTTAGGTCATCCCATCAAAGGCAGAGGTATAGAAGAAGGTGAGGAAGCCTTAGATATTTTAGCTCGTCATCCGGCGACGGCTCAACACATTAGCTATAAATTAGCTCAAGCCTTTGTTGCGGATAATCCCCCGATTTCTATCGTGAAAAAGATGGCGGATAAATTTTTAGAAACTCAAGGAGAAATTAGCCAGGTTCTCAATACTTTGTTTACCAGTTCTGAGTTTTGGAGTCCAGAAGTTTATCAGGTGAAGTTTAAAACACCTTACCGTTATATTGTGTCTGTGATGCGAGCAGTGGATGAGGTGAGTAATTTTGACTCTATTAATGGTTGGCTGAAACAGTTGGGAATGCCTTTGTATGGGTGTTCTTCACCGGATGGTTATAAAAATACTCAGGAGGCTTGGTTAAATCCTGATACCATGATTCGTCGTAGCAGTTTAGCTATACCGTTTTCTAAAGGGATACTGAATGAGAATAAACCTGTAGATCCTCAAAAGTTAGTTGAAACGATAGGCAATCGTTTGTCTACAAAAACTCAAGAAGTGATTAACAAAAGTTCGCCGGATCTAAAAGCGGCTTTGGTTTTAGGGAGTCCCGAGTTTATGAAATATTAGATGATCTCAATTCCAACCCAAGCTGTGAGCAAGCGGAACTGTTTTAAAAAGAAGTAAAATCTATTCTACACTCAAGCATCAAGCCATCATGGTTTGATGTGTGTTTTTTTTGTAAAATAAATTGTGAAATTTTTGTGAAAAATTTGTTGAAAATATATTTTTGTTCTGATAATATGAATATCAGTCGGAAAAAATATGCCATTTTAAAAATTCAAAAAGCATTCATCTCCTGTAGATTTTAGCTCAGTTCAACTCTTCCTCACTGTTTAATAAAATGTGGCAACTTTTAGAAAACATCTTTTCGCCCAAACAATATATGCCGCATGGCTCTTGCTATTTGTGGCAATCTCCCTTAATTTGGTTACACATTATCAGTGATTTTCTGATTGCGATCGCCTATTTTTCGATTCCTGCAATGCTGATCTACTTCGTCTACCAACGACGAGATATTCCTTTCAATAGAGTCTTCATTTTATTTGGTGTATTTATCATTTCCTGCGGCTTAGGACATCTACTCGATATCTGGACACTATGGCATCCAGCTTACTGGTTATCCGGTATTGAACGCGCTTTTACCGCTCTTATTTCCTGCTACACCGCCTTAGAATTGATGGTTTTATTACCTCAATTTCTCTCTCTAAAAACCCCGGAACAACTCGCTGAAGTAGAAGCAGTAAGCAATTCTAAAAGTTTATTTCTCGCGCATATGAGCCACGAACTTCGCACACCCCTGAGCGCAATTTTAGGCTTTACTGAATTGATGTCTCGTGATGTCAGCTTGTCAATAAACCATAGCAAATATATCAATATTATTAATCGGGCTGGCGAACATTTGTTAGCTTTGATTAATGATATTTTGGAAATGTCTAAAATCGAAGCTGGACAAGCTAAACTGCGGGAAGACAACTTTGATCTCTATAGTCAGATCAACAGTTTAGAGGAAATGCTACGCTTGAAAGCTCAATCTAAAGGCTTGAAATTGGTTTTTAAACGTGATGCTGAAGTTCCACAACATATCTATACAGATGAAGGTAAACTCCGTCAGGTTTTGATTAATCTCCTCAGTAACGCCATTAAATTTACAGAACAAGGAAGTGTAACCCTGCGAGTTAAAAGTCAGGAGTTCAAACCCCTTAATAACCCACATCAAATCATCAATCTCTTGACGTTTGAAGTCTCAGATACAGGCCCCGGTATTGCCCCCGAAGAACAACACAAATTATTTGAAGTCTTTAGTCAAACCGAAACAGGAATTAAGTCGGGACAAGGAACAGGTTTAGGTTTACCGATTAGTCAAAAATTTGTGCAATTAATGGGGGGAGAAATTACTGTTAGCAGCAAGCTTAATGAAGGAACTCTGTTTGCTTTTAGTATTCCGGTAAAAACTGTAAAAGCGAGTAAAATTGAAACAACTCAAACGTCTCAGAAGGTAACTGGACTGGCTGCGAGTCAACCTAAGTTTCGCATTTTGATCACCGACGACAACCCCCAAAATTGTTGTCTTTTGATGCAACTCTTAAGTTCTATTGGCTTTGAAGTACAAGAAGCTGCTAATGGTCAAGAAGCTTTAGAAATTTGGTCATCTTGGAAACCTGATCTGATTTTTATGGATATGAAAATGCCTGTCATGGATGGTTATACTGCCATCCAAAATATTAGAGCTTACCGTGAAGGGAAAGCCACAGTGATTATTGCTTTAACGGCTCAAGCGTTTGAAGAAGAACGGCAATCTATTCTATCTATTGGCTGTGATGATTTTATCCGCAAACCTTTTCAACAACAAGAGATACTCGCCGCGATAAACCGACATTTAAAGGTTGAATATTCCTATCAAGAAAAACTCTCAAAAGAAAATCACCTTCAAGACTTTTATAATCAAGATTTAGACGTTGTACTCAATGCAGAAGATCTGGAAATCATGCCGAGAGAATGGATTGAACAACTATCTGAATTTTCAGCCCAATGTAGTGATTTGTTAATTCTACAATTAATTGAACAAATTCCCGCAACATACTCGCATCTGACTACCACTTTAACTAAAATTGTAGACGAGTTTCGCTATGACAAAATTTTTGAACTCACTCAATTTATCCTAGACAAAGAAACCTCAGAAAATCAACCCCAACCTGATCACCGATGCCCAGAAAAATGTTAAACGCCTGGGATAAAGCCGCAATCAACTGTGGTTAGACGGACTTTAGATGCTGACTTGCCGATTTTTGGGCTGTCAAAGCTGCAAAATGTTGAAGATTCAGGAACAAAAAGGTTTGGATTACTTCATTACTACTTAGATATACTATTCTGGTTTGCAATCCCCTAACATCTCTAATCATATTATCATGTTGAAGCGAATTTTATTCATCGGTTTAACCTCATCTTTGTTTTTTCTGTTTCCTGACGTTTCTAACGCTCAACTTTTACCTCGAACTTCTGAACCTGGAGTGAGAGTAGCACAGCAAATTCCTGAAGAAAAACGAAAACTCATCGAAGAATTTCTCGAACTCACAGGAGGAGAAAAAACGTTTCAGCAAGTCAGTCAAGCGATGTTATCTCAGATGGAACAACAGTTTACAGCCATGTTAGGTTCTGACTTAGTAGGATCACCGCAACTTTCACCCCAAGAACGTCAACAAGTTGCCGCTAATATGAATCGAGAAATGAGCCGCATCGCTCAGAAATATAATCAGTTATTTCTCGAACGAATTGATTATCAAAAGATTGTTGAGGAAGTTTATTATCCCCTCTACGATAAATATTTTACCAATGACGATTTGCGGGTATTAATTGATTTTTATAAGAGTCCAACAGGACGAAGAACCATTGAAATCATGCCGCAATTATTGCAAGAATCCGTTCAACGTACCGCTCAAGTGATTGCGCCAACCGTCACCAGTATCATTCAAGAAATAATCACTGAAGAATTAAAACGGATCAACCGATAACAAAACTGCTCTTATATCTATTGACTTTTTAAAGCGATCGCCGCCAGTTGAAGAACTTTTCTAAGAGGTTTTGTTGCCATTGGTTTTGAGAAAATTTCTGTTTTTTTAACAGTAATCCGGCTTTACTATTAACTTCAGATAAAGTCGGATAAATATGAATTCCCGTTAAAGCAGAAACCTTTAAATTATTAGCCATTGCTAACACAACTTCATGGATTAATTCTCCGGCTGACGGCCCGACTAAATGAGCGCCTAAAATCTCACCATTTCCCCGTGTAATAATCTTAGCAAATCCTGATGTTTTGCCTTCCGCTTGAGCGCGATCAACTCCCGAAAAAGGCTGTTTTAACACATAAATATCCTTACCATAACGTTCAATGGCTTGTTTTTCAGTTAACCCGACTCGTGCTAATTCCGGGTCAGTAAAAGTCGCCCAAGGAATGACTCGATAGTTGGCTTTACTCACTGGAAAAAATAAAGCATTGGTTAACACAACAACTGCTTCATAACCCGCTACATGAGTAAATTGATAGCCACCAATTACATCCCCACAAGCATAAATTCGGGGGTTAGTGGTTTGGAGTTTACTATTCACTTGAATGCCTTGTTTTCCGACTGCAACCCCTGCCGCTTCTAAATTGAGGGATTCTACATTCGGAACTCGTCCAGCCGCGAGTAAGATTTCCGAGGCAATAATGGTGTTTTCTCCGGCTTTAATGTGTTTTTTCCCGGCTTTTAATTCAACCTGTTCGGCGCGAGTTTGAGTTAATATTTTAATCCCTTCTGAAATCAGTTGATCCTGTACAACTTGGGCGGCTTCTGGGTCTTCTTTTTGGAGGAGATGATTTCCACTTTCAATGATTGTAACATTTGAACCCAAGCGAGAAAAAGCCTGTCCTAATTCACACCCAATAGGCCCTCCTCCAATAATCACAAAATTCTCGGGACGTTCTTGCAAAGAAAAGACTTTTTCATTGGTTAAAAACCCTGCTTCTGTTAAACCAGGAATGGCCGGAATTGCAGGTCGAGAACCTGTAGAAATCACAAACGCTCTGGCTTTGAGTTGGCGTCCGTTGACTTCAAAAGTTTGGCGATCGCAAAATTTTCCATCCCCAAAAATAACATCTACTCCTAAGCCTCTAAACCGTTCCGGTGAGTCGTGAGGTTCAATGGTTTTAATAACCGTTTGAACGTGATCAGCAGCTTTAGAAAAATCAATTTTTGGGTGTTCGGTATGAACCCCAAAACGAGCGGCATTTTTGACTTCATAAGCGACTCGGGACGCATGAATTAAAGATTTACTGGGAACACAACCAAACCATAAACAATCCCCCCCTAAGCGATCTCGTTCAACCAGTGCAACTTTTGCCTTTAATTGGGCGGCTGCACTCGCTACAACCAGCCCACCTGAACCCCCACCAATAATCACTAAATCGTATTCAACCGCCATTATTTCCCCCTATTTTAATTAACTTTCTATTATTTCATCCCAACAAGCTGAATTTTCTCTGAGAAATCACTGGGTAGGGGTTAAGATTTTTTCAACTTAAGACTGTTGGGCAGAAGAAATATCGGCTGTTGTTGGTGTTTCGGTGTCAGAACCGGGGAAGAATTTCTGCTTGATCCAAGTTGTCAGGATATGAGATAATAACCCCATCGGCCCTGCAAATAGACACAAAGCCAAAGAATGAATTGTCCAAACTCCTGTTTTTTGCCCTTCTAAATAGATATAACGCCCAACAAATAAATCCATCACTAAAAAGTGAATCCATCCAGTAGCGGCGGCGGTTTCATCTGCAAAAAAACGAGCAATATCTGCTAATTTTGGGTCGGATAATGCCGCAGCGTTTTCTGGGGTAATACTGCTGACAAATAAATAAATATAGACCGCAGCCAGCAGGACAAAGGGAATATAAGACTGCATGACTTTTCGGGTAATTCCCCAGTTGGGCAGAATAATCATTAAGGCCCAGAAAGGCAGGACAAATAGGTTTGCACCTGTAAAAATTTGTTCGATGGGAATCAGCATTTTTTGCAGTGTTTTGAGAGAAGTTGCGTTATTATTTTATCATTTTTTTTCAATTTTTCAACCCGAATGTAGGGGCGGGTTCTGCAAGATTGTTTCGGGTAAAATATAAATCTATATGAACCCGCCCTATAGGATTTTTTATTGATTCTCTGGGGCGGGTTCTGCAAGATTGTTTCGGGTAAAATATAAATCTGTATGAACCCGCCCTATAGTATTTTTTATTGATTCTCTGGGGCGGGTTTATTAAGGTTGTTTGTGGGAAATCTAGATGGGTTCGGAACCCGCCCCTACAGTAGACAATTCTAACAAAATGCTATGGATTTTAAAATTTAACGGGATTCACCATCTAGGCGATATTCTCGAAAGTTTTCTTGAGTATTGCCATTAATTCTTAATACGGCTATTGCTTTATCCTGGGGATTTTTAACGACATAATACCAAGTAAACCCTGTGCGATTATTAATCACCTGTAAAAGTTCAGGTTTTCCGGCAAATGCTGCTTGAATGGCTTGTTCATATTCTTTGGCTACAAATGTTCGATCAAAGCCATTATTTTTATTGTAACCTTCCCAAGAATTGTAACTCCAAATTACCGTTTCATCTTGAGTATCCGGCAAATACAACGTCATCTGATTCACAAAAGATAATTTGACAACACTTTGTATCAGTTCATGCAAAGAAAGCGGTACATTATTGCGGGGTGGGGTTGTAATTTGACTAATTTGTTCCACCCATTTATCTTGTAAATTTTGCATTTGTTCAGCCGCAATTTCTTTAAACACTTGAGTGCGATGAACAGTGATGCGATTATTAACCCAAGAGAGAACACCAATTAAGGCTGAAAAGACTGAAACTAATCCCACCATATACAGGAGATAAGTCGTTTTTGGGGCTTCAGGAACAACATTAGAACTGTCTAACTCTGGGTTCCGTTTTAGAGAACCAATTGCACTAACAATTTCTTGAATTCCTAATACAAAAGTAATCGCCACCCCAAACACACTTAAAGCCACACTCGCCCAAAATATTCCGAATAAAACCGCTTCAACTTTCGCACTGAAAATATCCCATTTCAGAATTTCATCAAAAATCCCCAAAACCACTAATGTCGCACCCAGTAATAAAAGTGCAATAGTGGTTGCAACAGTGAATGATAATAGCTTAATGCGTCGTCTCATCAATTAATTCTCCGGCTAAAACGCCTCTAAAAGAAAGGTTAAGATTTTGGAGACTCATCAAAAAGGAATGCTATCTTACATCCTATAGCATTGTGATTGTAGGTTGAAAAAGCTATGACTGGACACGAACTCTTACTGTTAGGATTGCTTCTGTTACCCGGTATGGCATTGTCAATCCTGATTATCGGATCGTTTGCGGCGGGAGGTTAATCCCGTGTTGCAGGAGGGAGGCGGGTGTCTCCCTTTTAACACTAATTTTGAAGAAGTTTTAACTAAAATTGTAGGTTGGGTAGAACGAGAGTGAAACCCAACAAGCTCAAATTGTAGTTTAATGAAAGTTAAACCCATATATTGCCTTGGTAATGTTGGGTTTCGTGCCTCAACCCAACCTACTAATGTTCGGTTTTGTCGATGTTTATGTGATGTATCAAGAATTAGGAGTCAGAACACAGAATTCAGGAGTCAGAATTAATATCAATAATTAAACATTTTTTCTCCTGATTCCCTCCTTGCCCCATTGGGTTTGAATCCCCAATCTATTTCTCTCCTGACTCTGTGACTCGCTGACTCCTGACTCCTTCTTAAACAGAGAACTAAGTTAAACTACTAACAGTTTTGGAGTGTTTTTGGGATTGAATTTTTGAGCTAATTTCGTCTAATTTCGTGAACAAATCCGATTGGGAAATGGTCTCTTGTTCTCCGGTTTTCAACCATTTTAAATTCACGGTTTGATTGGCGGCTTCTCCATCTCCTAAGACTAAACAAGCCACAGCCCCACTGCGATCAGCCCGTTTAAACTGTTTACCAAAGGCACTCCCACTCAAATCAACTTCTACACTAAAATTAGCATGGCGTAATTTTTGAGCTAATATTGTGGCTTGATTTTCCGCCAATTCTCCACGAGAAACGATGTAGAAATCTAGTTCCAACTGCGGTAAATTATGCAGTTTTTGTAACAGCAAAATTAACCGTTCTAAACCCATCGCCCAACCCACCGCCGGAGTTTCCGGGCCACCGAGTTCTTGAACCAAACGATCATAACGCCCACCTCCACAAACCGTTGCTTGGGCGCCGAGATCATCAGAGATGATTTCAAAAGCAGTATGAGTGTAATAATCTAGCCCTCGAACTAAGCGAGGATTAAGCGTATAACGAATCTCTAACTGAGTTAACAATTGCTGTACTTTGTCAAAGTGAGTGCGAGATTTTTCACTTAAATAATCTAGAATACTCGGTGCATTTTGAGCAATTTCTTGAGTGCGTTTATCTTTGCTATCGAGAATCCTTAAAGGATTACGAGAAAGACGATCTTGAGAATCGGCATCAAGTTCATCTTTGTATGGTGTCAGATAATCGATTAACGCCTGACGATAATGGCTGCGATCTTGCAAATCTCCGACCGAATTTAAGTCAAGGTGGAGATTTTTTAAGCCCAATGCTTGTAAAATATCAGTGGCGATCGCAATCACTTCCACATCTGCACGGGGATCATTACTTCCAAGAACCTCTACTCCCAGTTGATGAAATTGGCGCTGTCGTCCGGCTTGGGGGCGTTCATAGCGAAACATCGGGCCAGTATACCAAAGACGTTGAACACCACCAACATGAAGTTTATTTTCAATAAAGCTGCGAACCACTCCAGCAGTTCCTTCTGGACGCAGTGTAATTGAACGATCGCCGCGATCGTTAAAGGTGTACATTTCCTTACCCACCACATCCGTCGCTTCCCCGATCCCCCGCTCAAACAAAGTTGTTTGTTCAAAGATGGGGGTACGAATTTCGAGATAGTTAGCTTTGTTTAAGAAATTTCTGGCAATAGATTCTAGCCACTGCCAGTACCTCACCTCATCGGGCAGAATATCTCGAGTTCCTCGTGTTGCTTGAATTTGTTCCATGTTTACAGTTATCAGTTATCAGTGAAGACAGTTATCAGTGACCAGTGACCAGTGACCAGTTATCAGTGACGAGTTACCAGTTACCAGTTACCAGTTTCTCCCCTGCTCCCCTCGCTCCCCCCGCTTCCCTATTCCCCATTCCCCATTCCCTCTTGCCTCTTGCAAGATTGCCTCTTGCAAGATTGCCTGTTCCCTGTTCCCTGTTCCCTATTCACTGTAAAACCTCCCATGCACCATAGCGATCGCCATAATACGCTAAAATCTGATCGACCTGTTGACGGATCGCGGTTGTGGCATTTTGAGGAAGTTGTATCCAAATACTTTCCACTTGGCTGCGTTTGTAGTCAAACGGGGGCGGCTGTGAAGCTTCACCGATACTAGAGGCTGGGTTTAAACCCGTTTGAACCCCCTCAACCTGACGCAAATGAGCCGCAACTTCTCGGTAGACAGCTAGTGGTAATCGGGGGCATTGGATTTGATAGCGCAGTTGTTCTGAGTTGCTGGTCTGCATCAACGCTTATCTGAGTTTGAACATTTCACTCAACTGAGGACACCTGCTGTTCAACCGCTTCAGACGGCTGAGGCAGAAGGCAACAGTTGATATTATCCAGACATACTTTACCCCATTGCAGCGCCCAACGAACGAGGGCTACTCGGTTATCTGTCTCGGTCTTGGTGAGAATATTGCTGATGTGGTTGTCCACAGTCCGTTTACTGATTTCTAGCCGCTCTGCAATTTCCTGATTCGTTAACCCACTGGCTACCAGATCAACAACCTGCAATTCCCGCTCTGAAAGGGAAACAGGGCTGTGAGACTTGCTATGCGTCATAACGATTTCCTATCTCTGCATAATTACCTATTTATAATTCTAAGAGGTGAATTATAAATTAAGAACGAACCGTTAAGTAAGAATTAATTTTTGTTATTTCTCAATCCCCGATTTTGTCTATCCTATCCTTGTCTCTAAGCACAATTCTCTATGAATATGATCAATCCTGCTCGTGTTCTTTGCATAGGTGAAATTTTATTTGATTATTTAGCTGACCAACCCGGGCGATCGCTTGAACAGGTTGCATCTTGGACGGCTTATCCCGGTGGCGCTCCGGCTAATGTTGCTTCTGGCTTAGTCAAACTCGGTATTCCTTCGGCTTTGATTAGTGCCGTTGGGATGGATGAACCCGGAAACCGACTTTTGCAGCTTTTGCAGCAAGTGGGCGTTCAAACCTCTGGTATTCAGCAATATTCTACCGCCCCCACTCGTCAGGTTTTTGTGTTGCGTTCAGACGAGGGTGAACGGGAGTTTGCAGGCTTCGGAGAACGTCAAAGCAACGAGTTCGCTGATACTCTCCTACAAGCGAGTCAAATTCCCGAAAAATTGTTTCTAGATGCTGATTTTCTCGTGTTAGGAACGTTAGCACTCGCTTATCCTCAATCCCGTGAAGCGATTATTCATGCTCTAAAAATGGCTGATCGCTATAACCTGAAAATCTTAGTTGATATTAACTGGCGTCCAGTTTTTTGGTCGAATCCTTTAGATGCCAGACGGTTTATTCCCGATTTGCTCAAACAGGTTGATTTTGTTAAACTTTCTGCGGAGGAAGCTGAACTCTTTTTTAATACCACTGACCCGATTTCGATTCACTCTCAACTGGATTCAATTGAAGGCGTGATGATTACCGATGGTCAAAAGGGTTGCTCCTATTCTCTCGGAGAATTTCAGGGAAAAATTCCGGGGTTTGCGGTTAATGTTGTGGATACAACGGGGGCTGGAGATGCTTTTGTTGCAGGTTTTATTCATCAGATATATCAATATGGAATTCGGGGTTTAAATGACCCCGAAACCATTCAAAAAATGATCATCTACGCGAGTGCTGTTGCGGCTTTAACGGTGACTAAACCGGGTGCATTCACCGCTCAACCGACTGAGGCTGAAGTCGAGGCTTTCTTGAAATCTTTCTAATCCTGATTGTCTCTGTAGAGATGTTGTCAGCAATGTCTCTACAAAATAAAAGCCTTTCTAATTTTTTCGATAATTTCTGAGGGAGTTTGGGAAATATCAGCCAAAATGACTCCCTCGGGTTCTTCTAAGTCTTCAAATTGACTTTTCAGTAAGTCCGATTTCATAAAGTGATCTTGACGTTGTTTTAATCGGCTTTCAATCAGTTCAAAGGTTCCTTTCAAATAGACTATCTTTATTTGTTCCGGATCTCGCCACAACATTTTGCGATATTTGTCTTTCAAAGCTGAACAAGTCAAGACTACATTTTGATTTTGTTCTAACCATTGATCAATTGCAGCTTGCATTGTTTCTAACCAAGGCTGACGATCCGCATCAGTTAACGGAATATTATTCCGCATTTTTTGAATATTTTCATCTGAATGAAATTCATCTGCATCTCTAAACTGAAAATTCAAACTTTTGGCTAATTGTTGACCAATAGTGGTTTTTCCTGAACCGGAAACGCCCATTACTAGAATAATCATTGTTCACAATCAACGACTCAATCCCTCTGATTATAAATCAAGGTTGAACCCTTGGTAAACTGATCGTCGCTTTTACAGGTCGATGATCGCTTTTTTGAGGCGTATCGGGACAATAATCGGCTTCTGGATAGAGGATTTTAGAAGATGCTGAACTTGGCTTGATCGGACTAGAGATAAACACAAAATCTAACACTGTATTATAACGACTACTGCAATGAGTCGCGATAATTTGTTGAGGACGAACCCAAGTAAAAACGTCATTTTCTGTTAATAAGTCATAACCAGAATCCCGTTTATTCTCCCCATTTTTTACATCCCAATCAAAATTATAATCTCCTACCGCAATAATGGGAAGTTGCTGTTTTTTCGCCCATCGATTTAGTAAACGGGCTTGTTCATGGCGAACTTTATCATTAGTTCGATACAAATGATTCACCATAAATAAAAATTCCTGTTGGGTTGATTTGACTTGAAAATGTCCCACTAAAGAAGCCCGTACTGATCCACCAATATTGATTTGTTTGAGTTCTTCAATCTTGATGAGATTCAAGTCATTACTATTATAAACGATTGCCAGTTTATCCGCTTTTCCCGTTGTTCCCAGAAGGGATTTAAAGTCGGCTTTATTATTGACTTCGATAGCGGTTTCAAAACGGTTAACCCAAGCCTGATTCTGAACTTCTGAAAATCCCCAAACATCGACCCCTCGAATGGGTTGAATATATTGATTTGCGATATAATCTGGGTCAGCATCTCCAGATTCGACATTAAAGCCAATGACTGAGAGTTGAGTCGGGGACAGACAGCCACTCAGTAGAGTCAAAAGAAAAATCACTAGAGGAATTAATCGATATTGCATGATCAGGGTTAAAAAGATTGGGAAATATGATACTCTAATCGAGTAGGAGCAATCACCGTCTAAAATCTTGGGCTACAGTTAAACTGATGTGTATTGCAGCCTAAAATTCAGAAGCTGAGATCTAGTCTAAATTAGATTAATTCTAAACTATCATCAAATGGGAATTGAAATCGAACGGAAATTTTTAGTCAAAGATGATCGTTGGCGATCGCTCGCCACCGGTATACTGTATTGTCAGGGCTACATCTCTAGTGAAAATGGCCGAACCGTGCGCGTTAGAATTATTGGAAATCAAGGTTATTTAACCATAAAAGGGGCTGGTACAAGTCTAGTTCGATCTGAGTTTGAGTATGTGATTCCGGTTGAAGATGCGGAAGAAATGTTACAGACTTTGTGCGATCGCCCCTTTATTGAAAAGAAACGACATAAGATTTCTTTTGGGAATTTAATTTGGGAAGTTGATGAATTTTTGGGAGATAATCAAGGTTTAATTATAGCAGAAGTTGAACTTTCTGACCCCAATCAAATCATTGAAATTCCCGACTGGATATCAGAAGAAGTCTCTCACGATCCCCGTTATTACAACTCAAATTTAGTCAAAAATCCTTACCGTCAATGGGAGGAAACTAAAAATGAAGTTTGAAATCGAAGCACAACAAGAGTGCTATTGAGTTTATTTCTCGAATTGCCAGTTATAATTAATTAAACTGGTGAGAATATGATCTTCCCATTCTCCATTAATCATAACATAATCTTGACAAAATCCTTCGACACGAAAATCTAAGCGTTTTAACAGCTTTCCACTGCGTTGGTTGTGGGGAATATAAGCCGCAGTAATTCGACGCAAATTTAACGTATTAAACACATAATTAATCGCCACTTTTAACGCTTCACTCATGTAGCCTTTTCCCTGTTGAGAAGCGGCTAAACTATACCCCAAGCTACAAGAATGAGACATTCCCCGAATAAAATTGGCAAAATTAGCCGCTCCGATAATTTCACTCGGGTTTTCTAGATTAAATAAAAACAGTTTACAAGAGCGATCGCCTTTAAATTCCATCAAACGCTGACTGACTTCACAAAACCAATATTGTTCAGTATAAAACTCCGGTGTTTTCAGGGGTTCAAAAGGGGTTAAATGTTGTTGATTTTCTGTATAGTATCGCAGAATTTCAGGAACATCTTCCTTCGTCGCTAAACGAAGAATCAGTCGTGGGGTTTCCAGTTGAGGAGGAGTGAGTTCATCCATCAATTTTTTTTGAATTCAATCATCCGTTTAATTATAAGCTTTTCAAGACGGTGAATGATTGGGGTCAATCTGATCTCATGCTAGAATTTAAAAGGTGACTCATTAAAGTTTATAGATTTTACAGGATAACTTCAAATGGCTGAATTCAATATTTCGGTTTCCTTGGGGAGTGAAAATCCATTTTTCGGAACTCCTGAAAATGATATTATAACTGTTGTAACTCCTGAAGATCGAATTTCTTACACCCTGGATGGAGCATTAGGAAATGATCGGATCGAAGGCGGAAATGGAGATGATCGTTTACTCGGTAATCAAGGAAATGATACATTGCTGGGTTCCCAGGGAAATGATACTCTATTTGGTATGGAGGGAGATGATAATATTAGTCCGGGAGGTGGAAATGATTTAATCTTCGGAAATCAAGGTAATGATACTTTTTTCACAACAGGTACAGATGACACTGTATTTGGAGGACAAGATAACGACAGCATTATAGGCGGAAGTAATAATATTGCCTTTGGAAATTTAGGGAATGATACGATTTCTATTGATGCTGGAAGTACCCTATTCGGCGGACAGGGTAATGATTCTCTAGAGGGTATTGCAGGAAATCAAACATTGTCAGGAGATCTAGGTCAAGATACCTTAAGAGGAGGAGGGGGAAATGATCTGTTTCTCATGGGGAATATTGGTGCTGAGAATGCAGATATTATTACTGAGTTTGAGATAGGTCAAGATAGAATCGCACTCAGTGGACTAACATTTGAACAATTAGCGATTAGTTCAATTTCACGTTCAGAAGTGGATAGCATTTTCGGTTCGGGATCTGCTGGGGCTTTTTCTAATAATATCTTACAGATCTTAAAAATTGAAGCAGGCGGACAACTGGTGGCTGTTGTCGGAGGAGATCAAGTTGACTTTATCAATCAGTTTCAACAGCCTCAAAATTTCACGCTGATTTAATTCTAAATCGGGTTTATACTAAATTCCGGTTTTCCTGTAGAGGCGTTGTCTAGAACGTCTCTAAAAGTCTTAAAATTGCTCTTCATTGCTCAAACGGATTTCCAACAATTAAATGGAATTATAGGAAGATGTTGGTTTAACACGCTTCATCAACTTCAATTCTCCCACATCGCTGGTAAACCCTAACTTTTCATAAAAAGGAATCGTTTCCGGTAAACAGACTAACAGAAAAGCCTCGATAGATTGTAGCTGCGGATGCTCTAAAATAGATTGTATGAGAGTCTGTCCTAATCCCTGCTTTTGATAAGCCTCATCAACCATCACATCCCAAATCACAGCCCGATAGATATAATCCGTTAACACCCGAGCAAACCCAATTAACTTTTGATTATCGGTGTTACTCACTCCAATTATCATATCAGAGTGCTGCAACATCTTTTGAACCTCTTCTAGAGTTCGTCCTTTACCCCACCAAGTTGATTGATAGAGTTGAACTAAATCCTGAACTTGGGACTGATTAAGTTGACTAATGATTTCTATATTCATAGATGAATGTAGTCTCGAGCGGGAAAAGCGTCAATACCGGAAACCATCGATATCATAACCTAGAATGGCACCATGCTCTAGATCTAGGGATGACACGACCCTAACCCATCACACCTACTATATAGACTTGTCAGCGTCGCCCTTGATGTCGTGTAGGTGAGGGGTTTTAATCAGTTTACCTTAAATCCATAATAATTTGAACTTAATTAATTAGTTCTCTGTAACCCATTCTTCCCGATATATAAGTAATAGCTTATCAGTCTGATTGAAAATTAATTGCTCTTTAGGGGTGATCAGGTAGTGACTTTTTCAAAAAAACCTGTAAACTTAAAAATTAAGAAAAGTCGTAATTGACTTCCTCTTAGTTTATTCATCATTTTTCACACCTGCTTTGATTTTTTAGCTTTGAGAAGGCTAGGGTAAAACGTCTAAAACGAACCCGCTTCTTGACCGATAAACTTGTCTTTTTTTCAGCTTCCATCTTCTTGTTCTTTTTTCTTGGAATTAAAGAACGGGAGAAAGCTGAGAATATCATCCATAAATTACACAACCTCATTCGACTTAAAAATACAGGCTGCTAGGAGGTTCTATGTCCGATTTTAGTCGCCCTCATTCTCGGCGAAGATTTTTGCTAACGGCTGGTGCTTCAGCAATGGGTTCGATATTCTTGAAAGGCTGTTTAGGGAATCCTCCTGAACCGAATGCAGGAACTCAAACGACCCCAACAACCCCAGTTCCGGCGGCGAATATTGACCCGGCAATGGCACCAGAAACGACAGCCATTAAGTTAGGTTTTATTCCCATTGTTGAATCTGCGGCGTTAGTCATTGCCAAGGAAAAAGGCTTTTTTGCGAAGTACGGCATGAGTGATGTTGAACTTTCCAAACAAGCAAACTGGGCTTCTGCAAGAGATAACGTCACCATTGGTTCCCAAGGGGGCGGAATTGACGGCGGACAGTGGCAAATGCCCATGCCTCATTTGATTTCAGAAGGCATTATTACAGGCGGCCAAAAAGTCCCGATGTATGTTTTAGCGCAACTAAATACCAATGGAAATGGTGTGGCTATTGCGAAACTTCATACCGGAAAAGGATTTGGTGTTAATACCAGTAATGCGGCAGACTATATCAAAAATTTCGCGTCAACCAATGGCCGCAAATTTAAAGCCGCTCACACTTTTCCTAATGTGAATCAAGACTTTTGGATTCGTTATTGGTTTGCTGCTGGGGGTGTTGATCCTGATCGAGATATTGACTTACTAGCTGTTCCTCCCGCAGAAACCGTTCAAGGGATGCGAAATGGATCAATGGATGCCTTTAGTACGGGCGATCCTTGGCCTTATCGAATTGTTGCTGATGATATTGGTTTTATGGCTTGTATTACCACTGAAATGTGGCCATTTCATCCTGAAGAATATCTGGGAATTCGTGCAGATTGGGTCGATAAAAATCCCAAGGCTACAAAAGCTTTACTCAAAGGTTTGATGGAAGCCCAACAATGGTGCGATCGCATTGAAAATAGACCCGAATTAGTGCAGATAGTTTCTGGACGAAACTACTTTAATGTTCCGGTTGATGTGTTGACTCCGCCCTATGAAGGCAGCTATGAAATGGGCGATCAAAAACCTGCAATTAAAGACTTTAATAAAGGGCCGTTGTATTGGAAAGATCCTGTGGGAAATGTTTCCTATCCCTATAAAAGTCATGATCTTTGGTTCTTAACTGAAACGATGCGTTGGGGTTTCCACAACAATTATTTCAAAGATTTTGACCAAATTAAACAGGTCATTGATCGGGTAAATCGTGAAGATATTTGGCGAGAAGCAGCCCAAGAAGCCGGATTTTCAGCAGATATTCCTCAAGGAACTTCTCGTGGTGTTGAAAAATTCTTTGACGGTGTAGAATTCAACCCCGAAAATCCCCAAGCTTACCTCAATAGCCTGAGAGTGAAGCGGATTTAATTCACTTTTTCTGCAAATTCAACTTGCTATCTCTGAACTTGAGGGGTCAGAGAAGGAAAGAATTGATTGCTTTTTCAATAAAATAATAAGCCCCTCTAATTGTAGCGTAAAACTTGTCAAATTTCAACCCTTAATGTTCAAGGAGTTCACAACATGACAGCTAGTGTTCAAAAGCGGAGTTCTGGAAGTAATCCTACTGATTTTATTCGTTCTTTTTGGGATAAAAATTCTAAAGATATTATTCCTCCCTTAATAGGAACTTTAGCCTTTCTGCTGATTTGGCAACTCATTTCTTGGACAGGAATTACACGTTTACCAGGGCCTCTCAGCGTGTGGACAGACGAACGCACCCGCATTTTGCTGATGTACCCCTTTTATGATCGCGGCGGCTTAGATAAAGGTTTATTTTGGCAAACCTTAGCCAGTTTAATTCGTGTCGCTCAAGGCTATTCTCTGGCGGCAATTGTGGGAATTAGTACCGGAATTTTAGTCGGTACAAATCCAGTTCTTGACAAAGCTTTAGATCCGATTTTTCAATTCTTACGAATGGTTGCGCCTCTGGCGTGGGTTCCCATTGCTTTAGTTGCCCTTCAACAAAACCAACCTGCGGCAATTTTCGTAATCTTTATTACCTGTGTTTGGCCGATTTTAATCAACACCAAAGAAGGCGTTAAACAAATCCCTGACGATTACAATAACGTAGCCCGTGTTTTACAACTCTCTCGGCGAGAATATTATCTCAACATTCTCTTTCCCTCAGCTTTACCCTACATTTTTACAGGGTTGAGAATTGCTATCGGGTTAGCGTGGTTAGCAATTATTGCTGCTGAAATTGTCATGTCCGGTATTGTCGGAATTGGCTTCTTTATCTGGGATGCTTACCAACAAAACTATATCAGTGACATTCTGTTAGCGGTTGTTTATATCGGGGGTGTAGGTTTATTCCTGGATCGCAGTGTTGCTTGGTTACAAACTGTGATCATTCCTGGACAAAAATAATCCCAAAATGTAGGGGCGGGTTCCGAATTCACCTTTGTTTCTCAGAAATAATATTGATAAACCCGCCCAATACCCAAAAATTCCCAAAACAGAAATTCTGTAGGGGCGGGTTCTGAGTTAATATCTGTTTCTCAGAAATAATATTGATAAACCCGCCCAAACATCGAAAAGAAATTTTTTCAGGGATGGGGCGGGTTTATTCAGGTGATTTGTTGGAAACATAAATCTTGGCGGAACCCGCCCCTACAAGATCAATGAAAAAACAGGTGAGGGCGTATGCCATACGCCCCTACTGAAAACGATTCATCAAACTAACAGTTCCAATAAAAAACGATGAACAACACTTTAATTGATGTCGAACAACTCGGTAAAACCTTTCCGCTTGCTGGTGGTGGAGAATATATCGCCCTCAAAGGAATTGATCTACAAATAAAAGTCGGTGAATTTATCTCTTTAATTGGTCACTCTGGCTGTGGAAAATCAACCCTTTTAAATATGGTTGCGGGGTTAGATCATCCCACCGAAGGAATTGTCACCATTGAAGGACAACGCATCACCCAACCTGGCCCCGATCGCATGGTTGTCTTTCAAAACTATTCCTTGCTTCCCTGGCGAACTGTACGCGAAAATATTGCTTTAGCGGTAGACTCGGTATTGCAAGGAATGCCAGCCGGAGAACGTCGCACCGTGATCGAAAGCCACATTGATATGGTGGGACTGCGACACGCCGTTGATAAATATCCGAGTCAACTGTCTGGCGGGATGAAACAGCGCGTTGCGATCGCCCGTGCCTTAACCCTGCGCCCGAAATTGTTGCTGTTGGATGAACCCTTTGGGGCGTTGGATGCCTTGACACGGGGGAACTTGCAAGAACAACTGATGAAAATTTGCCAGGAACACTGTATTACCGCTTTGATGGTAACGCATGATGTTGATGAAGCGGTGTTATTATCTGATCGGATTGTGATGTTAACCAACGGGCCGAAATCAAAAATTGGGCAAATTTTAGAAGTCGATATTCCTCGCCCTCGCAAACGGATGGAAGTAGTCGAACATCCCAGCTATTACAGTCTCCGCAGCGAGATGATCTACTTCCTCAACCAACAAAAACGCATCAAAAAAATGCGGGCGAAGAAAACCTCTGCGATCGCCCGTCATGGCTTAGAAAAAGTTAACATCGATATTGGCTTCGTTCCTCTGAGTGCCTGTGCGCCCCTGGCGGTTGCCAAAGAAAAAGGATTTTTTGCCAAACACGGCTTAGATGAAGTTTCCCTCGTGCGGGAAACCAGTTGGCGAGGCATTAGCGATGGCATGGTGGGCGGTTATTTAGATGCGGCGCAAATGCCCTCTGGAATGCCGCTATGGTTAAGTTTAGGCGGTCACAACGATAAACCCCTGGCTGTTGTTACAGGCTTAACCATGACGCGCAACGGGAATGCCATTACCCTCTGTCGCCGCTTTTATGAAAAAGGTATTCGCACCCTCGCCGACTTCCGCAAAATGTTGTTGTCTTCGACGGGTGAACCCCACCGCATGGGAATGGTACATCCGGCTTCAATGCACAACCTGCTGTTGCGTTATTGGTTAGCCTCTGGCGGTATTGATCCTGATTATGATCTTCATCTGCAAACCATTCCCCCGGCGCAAATGGTGGTAGACTTAAAAGCCGGAAGTATTGATGGCTTCTGTGTCGGTGAACCCTGGAACCTGCGGGCGACAAAAGAAAATGTCGGGTTTATCGTGGCGACGGACTTGGAAATTTGGCCCGGACATCCGGGTAAGGTGTTGGGGGTGCGCGAAGACTGGGCGAATGCTTATCCGAATACTCACATTGCCTTAGTCAAGGCGTTGTTAGAAGCCGGACAATATTGTGCTGATCCTGCTAACCATGAAGAAATTCGTCAGATTCTCGCCCATCGGGAATATGTAGGAACTCCGGTGGAATACATCCAATTCCACGAAACAGAAGCGGCGAGTTGTCCTCTTGATTCTACCTTGTCATCCTACGCCCATCATCTATTTTTTGGCAATGGCGTTAACCGTCCGAGTCGCACTGAACAACTATGGCACATGGTAGAGATGGCACGTTGGGCGCATACTCCGTTTCCGCGTAACTGGGTGGAAATTCTCGAACGAATTTGTCGCGTTGGGGTGTTTAGTACGGCTGCCCGTGAATTAGGGTTGTCTGAAATTAGTTATACTCGCGGTGAAATTAAACTGTTTGATGGCACTCGTTTTACAACAGAAGATCCCATTGGCTATCTCAATAGTTTAGCGATAAAACGAGATTTCACAATGGCAGAAATTCATCTCGATTCACCTCAGCGATATATCGCTTAATTAGGATGTAAGGGCCTGTTTGCGCTGATTTATGTTTCTACTAACGTGAATAAACTTGCCCTTGACAGTGAACAGTATTGATAACTGTAGGGGCGGGTTCGCCAGAGAGATCAATCTCCCAAAAAGAACCTCTATAAACCCGCCCCATCCTACAAACTTTACATTCAGGTATTTTCAATAAACACACAAGTTAGGAGTCGTCAAAAAAAATGGTTTCTAAAACTAAAGTTTCGGTCAAACCTCAAACGAATCGTCAAGCGTTTTTAAGTTTTGAAAATGTTTCTAAGATTTATCCAACCCCCAAAGGGCCTTACACGGTTTTAGAAAATGTTAATTTGACGATAGACCAAGGTGAATTTATTTGTGTAATTGGTCACTCCGGTTGCGGAAAATCAACGCTTCTGAATATGGTTTCCGGGTTTAATCAACCCACTCACGGCAAAGTTTTATTGCGGGGTCAAGCGATTAAAGAACCTGGCCCGGATCGAATGGTGGTGTTTCAAAACTATGCGTTATTGCCTTGGCGTAGTGTTTTTGATAATGTTTATTTAGCGGTTAATGCGGTTTATCCGAATAAGCCAGAAGCGGAAAAACGGGCAATTGTTCGAGATCATTTAGCGTTAGTTGGACTGGCTGAAGCCGCAGAGAAAAAACCCACTCAAATTTCGGGGGGGATGAAGCAACGGGCGGCGATCGCACGGGCGTTAGCCATTCGTCCAGAGGTGTTGATTTTAGATGAACCGTTTGGGGCGTTAGATGCGATTACCAAAGAAGAATTGCAGGAAGAATTGCTGAAAATTTGGAATGATCATCGTTGTACGGTGTTGATGATTACTCACGATATTGATGAAGCTTTATTCCTGGCTAATCGATTGGTAATGATGACAAATGGGCCTCATGCAACGATTGGGGAAGTGTTAGAAATTCCTTTTGAACGTCCTCGCGATCGCACGCAAATCATGGAAGATCCGGTGTATTATGATCTTCGTAACTATGCGTTAGATTTCCTCTATAATCGGTTTGCTCACGATGACGATGCGGCTTAAATCAATTTAAACACCTCGTTGAGAAACCGGGTTTTTGGCAATGGGTTTAGAAACCCGGTTTTTCCGATCTCTAATTGTTAGATTGAATCCACTTTTAAGCCAAATTTTTTCAAGCGATCAGTTAATTTTTGTCCGAGTTTTTGCTGTTGATCAATCTGTTCTCGTTTTTGAATAAGTTCAGGGTTGGGTTGGCCGATTTGCCGTTGATTTTTTTGAAGTTCGATCCAATTTCCCTTAAGATCATACCAGCGTAACCATTGCCGTTCTAGACCTTCATAAATGTCTGGGCATAACCCCAACCCTAATTCTAATTCAGGTATCCAAAGCCGTTGATTTTTGACCTCCAATTCCTCATAGTGACTGCCGATCATTTGAAAGCCTTCTAATTGATTCGTTTCAGGATCAAACAAGATATAATAGGGAATGCGAAGAAAGCGTTCATAAACATCCCATTTTGTGGGAATCGCATCCACCCCAACGGGAGTTTGACCTAAATCTTCTGTGGCGGTGTCTGAAGAGAGAAATTCAACCACAATAAAGGGATTAAAACTTTCTTGCCAAGCGACATAGGATGTGCGAATATTTTGACGTTGATAGAGTTTATCGACTCCTAAAACGCCAAACCAATCCGGACGTTTGAATTGTTGGGGATGACGCGGATCGAAATACAGATTGATATTGCTTCCTGAAAATACTCGATCTGCGGGATAATCAGGAGGAGTAAAGGTTAATTCTAATAAACGAGATTGACAAAGCTGAAATTGCTCAGAGATTAAAGAATTGGGAAGGGAATTAAAGTCTTTAGAAGGGGTAGGATAAAAGGATTGTGTTAAAGGCATTTAGCTTAATATCGTCAGGGTTAGTATGATCTCCGTTTACTCAAACCATGCTACAGGAAAATAGAAAAAAAACGCATCTTTATTCTACATGAATCCGTTAGCCATAATTAGCGAAATCGAAGTTGGCTTGATAATAAACAACATTTCAAGGCAACACCAGAGTTATCATCCGCCCTCAGTATCCTGCCCCTAATACTCTCTTAGACGAAAAGATTTCCAAAAAAGTTCGATCCACCCAAAAAGATGCTAAATAAAGCAAATAGAGTTGAGCAATTGAATAGCTTTAGCTGTTTCATCTTAATAGATTAGCCCTTTGAGCGATGCCTACACTATACCTCAAAAAAAATTAAAATCAGGATTTTTGATCGCTTCTAATCAAAAAAATTAGGGGTTTTGAGTGTTTGAGTTTTCAATTTGAACGTTGGGTACAAACAAAACGCGATCAATGGGAACAATTAAACCATTTTGAGTCAGGATGAATTCACCTGATTTTGCGGTTGCTTCATTAAGCTGAACTTCTGCCAGAGTTGAATTGACTTGAATACGCACTACATTTCCACTCAGCGTTTGAATTTCCCCTTCCGTGATATCAGTAGTTTGAATTTGCCCAATGACAAAATGATTTTTGATAAATTCGATCAAAAGATTGCGATTTTCAGGTAAAATTAAGCGATCATATAATCCGGCTGTTAGACGATCAAATGCTTCTTCTGTGGGTGCAAATATTACAAAAAATCCTGATTGTTCCAGATCTGAACTGAGATCAGAAAGTTCTAAAATGGATATAAGGGTCTGAAATTTGTTATCGTTTTCAAGTGTTTTAACGATATCACTCGGACTCGAACGACGAGCCGTTCCCCTGACAACGCTGGGTGCAAAGGGGTTCTGATTAGAACTTTCAGTTACATTGTTCTCGCTCGTAGGAATTGTGTTAGGATTGGGCAAGTTTTCAGGGAAATCAGTGTCGAGTAAACCGCGATTCGTTTCTGAAGGTGTATCAGAATCTGATGGAGTTTTTTCGGAGTATGACTGTGCTAAAATCTCAGCCGTTATTCCTACATTCACACTTAAAATTACTATCCATGCCGCTAATAGTTTTATGGTTTTTTGAAGCATAAAATTCATCATTATCTTTTTAACAACTGTTTAAAAATATACCCAGAATAGAGACTTGAGCTATGAGCTTTTTGAAACCTTATTATTGGATTTTGGCAGTGCTAACCTTGGTATTGGTTTGTGCAACGAATGCCAGAGCAGTATTTCCTGGCTCTCCTATTGTATCGAAAGTTGAACCTATTGCCCAGATTGAAACCCAAGAAGATCCAAAAACACGAGCGATGGAACTTTACCAAGAAGGCACGAAACTGTTAAACTCTGGTCAATTTAAAGCGGCTTTGGACACCTTTGAACAAGTTTTAATCACAGTCAGAAGCATCAATGCTCGTTTGGGAGAAGCGGGAACGCTCAACCAAATTGCTTTAGTTTATTACCATTTAGGGGAGTATGAAAAAGCTCTGACTTCCTATGAAGAAGCGTTAAACATTTACACTCAAGAAAAAAACCTGCAAGAACAAGGGACTATTTTCACCAATATGGGTGTGCTTTATGGTGAGCTTGGACAGTATCAAAAAGCATTAGAGTCTCATCAACAAGCGCTCGCCCTCGCTCAAAAAGTTGACGATACAAAAAAGCAGGGTGAAATTCTCAATAATATGGGTACAATTTATCAAAAATTGAATCAAAATAAAGAAGCTTTACAATTCTACCTGCAAGCATTAGAAATTCTGCGTAAAGATGGAGATCCGGGTTGGCAAGCAACTATTCTAAATAATACGGGCTTAATCTATGCCGAATTAGAGCAGTATCAAGAAGCGATTGATTCTTATACAAAAGCCCTAACTTTAGCCGAAAAAGATGGCGATCACATTACCAAAGGTCGAATTTTAAATAATCTCGGTTTAGTGCGGAGTAAACTCGGAGATTGGCAAGGGGCGTTACAGTCTTTAGAAAAGGCGTTAATCATTCGTAAAAAATTGATTGATTTACCGGGAGAACGAACCACTCATAATGATATTGGTAGCGTTTATCGGGATTTAGGTGAGTATGAAATCGCCCTCAAACATTATGAACAAGCCTTAGAAATTTCCAGGAAAATTCATGCTCGTCCCCAAGAAGGTGAAACCCTTAGTAATATTGGTTTAACTTTGCTAAAATCCGGTCAAGAAGCCCCAGCAAGCCAAAAGTTATTTGAAGCTGTAACCATTTGGGAATCTCTTCATCCCGGACTTAATGATGAAAATAAAGTCTCTTTAATGGATAGTCAAGCCGATACCTATCGTTGGTTACAGCGAGCCTTAATTGCTCAAAATCAAATTGAAGCCGCTTTAGAAGTCTCAGAACGAGGTCGAGCGAGAGCATTTGCTCAGTTATTAGCCTCGCGATTTAATGAGTCTGATTTATCACCGCCTCCCTTGACATTTAAACAAATTCAAGAAATTGCTCGACAACAAAAATCTACCCTGGTTGAATATTCAATTGTGATTGAGGATGAACTACTTTATATCTGGGTCATTCAACCAGATGGTCACGTTGAATTTCGGACGGTTTATATTAGTTCGTTGCGAAGTTTTTTACCTCTAGTTGGAAGTGATCGAGACGTGGCGATGAATCGGGGGAATAAGGGTGCAGAAAAAGAGGAAATGAGCATTAATAATATTCGTCAAACTTATCCAATCATTGAAAATCAAGCTCTAGAAAATCCCGAAAAAGTTCCTAATCCCGTCCGTCGTCGAGATCCGTTTCTCTCACGCAGATATCGATTTCTGATTGAACCGATAGCGGATTTACTGCCAACTAATCCCGAAACTCATGTGATTTTTATTCCTCATCAAAAGTTCTTTTTGGTTCCGTTTGCAGCCTTGCAGGATGAAGAAGGAAAGTATTTAATTGAAAAGCACACCATTTTAATTTCACCTTCAATTCAAGTGTTAGATATCACGGCTAAACATCAAAATACTTTGTCTCAAAAAGAGCCGTTAAACACCTTAATTGTTGGCAATCCCACCATGCCGAGTATTGCCTATCGACTCGGTGAAGAATCCAAGCCTTTAAGTTCTCTCCCCGGAACCGAACGGGAAGCTTTAACGATTGCTAAACTGTTAAAAACAGAAGCATTAATCGGAGATTTAGCCACAGAAAAAACAGTTGTAGAAAATATGATACAAGCTCATAATATTCACTTAGCCACTCATGGTTTAGTGAATGAATTAAAACATTTAGGGTTAGAAATTCCGGGAGCTTTAGCCCTAACACCGACTTTAGAAGAGGATGGTTTACTCACGGCCAATGAAATTTTAGACTTAAAATTAAAAGCAGAATTAGTGGTTTTAAGTGCTTGTAATACAGGTTTGGGTAAAATCACTGAAGATGGAGTTATTGGACTCTCACGTTCCTTTATTTCGGCAGGTGTTCCCAGTGTAATTGTGTCTTTGTGGTATATTCCTGATCATCCCTCGGCGGATTTAATGATAGAATTTTATCAGCAGATGCAAACGATTTCTGATAAAGCTTTAGCATTGCGTAAAGCGATGATTAAAACCATAGAAAAACATCCCAGACCTCTGGAATGGGCGGGATTTATTCTCATCGGACAATCCTGATTTTAAATTGAGGGTTTTCTACTCAAAAACAACGGTTCTTTTATTATAAACTAACACCCGATTTTGTAAGTGCAATCTAACGCCTCTTGCTAATACAAGTCGTTCTAAATCTTTGCCTTTCCGAATCAAATCAGCAACCGCATCTCGATGACTGACTCGCACAACATCCTGTTCAATAATCGGCCCTTCATCTAAATCTTCGGTAACATAATGGGCGGTTGCCCCAATAATTTTAACGCCTCTGGTGTAAGCCCGTTGATAGGGATTTGCACCGGGAAATGCAGGTAAAAACGAGTGATGAATGTTAATAATATTCGGAAATTCAGCCACAAAATATGAACTCAAAATCTGCATATATTTAGCCAAAACTACTAAATCAATTTGATATTGCTTTAAAATCTCTAACTGTTGGGTTTCTTGTTCTTTTTTATTGTCTTTGGTGATGGGAATATGATAAAATTCTATACCAAATTGTTCGGCAATGGGTTTTAAATCTGTATGATTGCTAATCATCACCGGAATTTCTACCGCCATTTCTTTGGCTTGCCATCGCCATAATAAATCTAATAAACAATGATCTTGCTTTGTTACCCAAATCGCAATTCGAGGAATTTTATCAGAAAAATGTAGTTGCCAATTTGCATTTAAGGGTTTAGCGATCGCCCCAAATGCTGGGTTAATTACTTCTCGCGGTAAGTTAAATCCTTCTAATTGCCATTCTATACGAGTCAAAAAGACTCCTGAAGCAAAATCGGTATGCTGATCCGCATGAATAATATTTCCGCCATTAGAGTAAATAAAATTCGCAATTTTTGCAACCAGTCCCCGTTGATCTGGGCAAGATAATAATATTGTTGCTGTAGGTGAACTCATGTCAATCTGCCATAATAGAGATGATTCTAAATTATCTATGATTTTTCCGAATGAATCAATAGGGAAAAGGAACATAATAGAATATCACCGAATTCAACCGCAATAAATTCACACCAAACGACTGCTATTTCGTCTATTGTAGAGGCGGAAAGCTTGCGGAAAAAATCTAACTTTAGCAAGACTTTAATTCACTTAACAAAATCACAATTTCATCAATCGCTTGTCTTAATTCTGAAGCTGATTGATTTGAATGATTCACCAAAATACTAAACACCAAGGGTTGATAATTGGGCGGATAAAGATATCCTGCTAACCCAGAAACTCCGGTTAACGTTCCCGTTTTTGCATAAACAATTCCGGCTGCGCTTGTTCCTCGAAAACGCCCTTTTAACGTTCCCGTTTCTGCTGCGATTGGAAGCGACTTTTTGTAAATCTCAAATAGCGGTGAATTTGCCATCCCAATTAACGTTTGAGTTAACGCTTCTGGACTGATTAAATTCTGTCGAGATAAACCGGAACCATCAACTAGACGATAACTTTCGGGTTCAACCCCTAATTTTTTTAAGATGTCTTGAATCGCAGTTAACCCCGTTTCCACTGCATCTAAACTCGGCTTCTGTACACCCAAAGTTCGCAGTAAAGCTTCCGCAAAGATATTATTACTTTCTAGATTTACGGTTTGAATTAATTCAGCAATCGGCGGAGATTCAACAATTGCTAATTCCTCGGGGGAATGTTGACTGTTAGAAACAATCGCTGTTTTTAACACCCGAATTCCTTTACTTTCGAGAATCTGTCTAAATTCTTGGAGAAAATTCTCCGTCGGTTCAACGACTGCTGCATAAACAGGTTCCGGTTCAGAACCCGCTCTTAATTGTCCAGAAATATAAAGAATCGGTTGCGTTAAATCTCGCCCAATTTCTACAAATTCGCGTTCAGTTTCTCCAACGGTAATGGTATTATTTTTGATTTGCCATCCTTGGGCTTGTTGAGGACGAACCCAAGTCACTTTTAACGGTTGATTAACGGCTTGTGGTGATAAAATTAAATCAATCGAATTTTGATGTAAAATCAAACTATTAACAGGCGCACCATGTCCGGCTTGAATGTCTTCCCATTCCCAACTCGGATGGACTGCAAACCCTGGAAAATACCCCGGATCGGCAATCAATTGATTAACCGGATTAATCCCTTTATTTTGAAGCTGTTGGGCTAAATCTTCTAATTGAGTTGCTGTTAAACTCGGATCACCCCGTCCAACAATATAAAGATTTCCTTGTTGATCTCCATAAATTGAAGTTAGAATGCGATAATTAGGCGTAAGTTGAGATAAAGCAGCAGCCGTTGTCATCAGCTTAACGGTAGAAGCAGGGATAAAATAATGTTCAGCATCTCGACTATAAATTGCTTCACCCTTCGACAAAGTTTTGAGCAAAATTCCCCACCGAAAACGTTTAAACTGGGAACGATTGACAATTCCATTAAGTTGAGAATTGAGTTGATGTTCACAGATTAATACTGAGGACTGCGGTTCAGGGTTTGAGGACTGGCTGATGGCGCTAGAAGAAAACCCCAAGAGAAAAAATAGGCTAATTAAAATTGATTGCACCCGAAAGTTGAACAATCTCCCTCGAATGACTGATTTTAACGAAGAATGAAAGCTTGAGGTTGGCACTTTTAAAAATATAGGTAAAATATACAATGAATTCTCAATCAAGACCGTCTCGCTGATTTCAATTGCTGTTAACGGATAACTGTAAAATATGACACGTAAAACAACACGACGCAAGTTTATCATCAGCAGTGTTGCTGTTGCAGGCGGCATTGTCGGGAGTACAGCATTGCACGGGCGGCAGTCACCCAGCGCCGCTCGCTCTCCAATCGCAGTCCCTAACGCAGCAACCATGCCGGAACGGGTACTCGGCAAAACAGGCGTGACATTGCCCATTTTTGGCTTAGGAGGCGCCGGACAAACGCCCATCTCAAAAGCCGGACAGGAAGCCGAAGCGATCGCTCAAATTGAAGCCGCATTAAAGTTAGGAATTCGCTATTTTGATACGGCAGCCAGCTACGGGCCTAGCGAAGATAATATGGGGAAAGTTTTACCCCCAAATCGTTCCAAAATATTTCTCGCCACGAAAACCGCTAAACGCGATCGCGATGGCGCATGGCAAGAATTAGAGCGATCGCTAAAACGTCTCAATACAGATTACCTCGATTCGTGGCAATTGCATCATGTTTCTTTCCCGGAAACCTTAGATGAAATTTTCAGTAAAAATGGGGCGATTAAAGCCATCGAAGAAGCAAAAGAACAGGGAATTATCAAATATTCAGGGATTACCGGACATCACGAACCCGATGTCATTGCCGAAGGTTTGCGTCGTTATCCATTTGATACCACGTTAATCTCAATTAATGCAGCCGATATTCATCATCCTCGGCCTTTTTCTAAAACCGTTTTACCTGTGGCTCAAGAAAAAAATGTCGGCGTTATTGCTATGAAAATTCCTGCCTATGGCAAATTAATTCGCAGTGGCGTATTAGAAGGAATGCACCAAGCGATGGGATATGTATTATCTCTGTCTGGTGTTCATGGCTGTATTATTGCAGCAGAAACCGTCGAACAATTAGAATCTAATTTTAAAGTTGCTCAAGCTTTTAAACAACTCAGTTCTGACGAAATGGCAGCCATTGAAAAACGTACCGCAGTTGCTTGGCAGGAAAATACATTTTTCCGGGCTTGGACGTAATAATAAATTCCCTCTCGTCTAACCCTCCACCCCCCTTTTTAAGGGGGGATTAAGGGGGGATTAAGGGGGGCAGGGGGGATTGGAGAGGGGGTTAGGGGGAGAAGTAAAATTGATGTTAATTCACAGCCGTTTTGCTGAGAACTTCAATCAAACTCCATTGAAATAAAGGAGCATCCGCCGGGGGATTATCAACGATTTTCTCGGCTACCAGAATTTTATAGTTGTAACCGGGTTCATAATTAAAGCCTTTGATGGCATCATAAAACAACGTCCATTCATCTTCAGGACTTTCTCGAACTTGTAAACATTCTTGGGAGACGAGTCCAGTACAGTGAATCGCTTTAGAGTCAACATAAATCACCCGTTCTTCAGTGGTCGAACTCATTGTTGCTTGTTCGCTTTGGAAGGTCATAAAACTAGAACCTCGCTTTATATTGTAGACAATTTACAGTTGATCTTGAGCGTTAATCTTGTAACCTGTTTCTCCCTCTCAAACCTTCAAATCCTATGATTCTTGCGTGATGATTTGCTGAGGCTGACGTTATTTTTCCTGGGGAACAAACGTCATCACACCTGTTCCTCCCTTTGCTTTGTATGAAATTTTGAGTTGACCTTGAGGGCTAATTTCATACCATTGTGCTTCCTCGAGTGAGATTAGATATTCAAATTCTTGTTTCATAATCTCAGATGCACAAGCTTTGCGTGTTGTAGCAAAAGGATTAATACTCAGTTTATTTCCCTCCTTTGTGTAATTGGTCATGTACTGGTTACAACTGCTAAAACCATTGAGCTGATCTTCTGTAAAGTTAGCAGTAATTTCCGTTCCTTTCAAGGGAATTCTCGAAACCGTTCCCTCCTCCAAAGAAACTAAAACCCAACTGGTATTCTCAAGCTGACCACTCGCTTGAGGTGCAAATGTCATCACACCTGCTTCCCCATCAGTTACATAGGAGATTTGTAGTTGACCCTGATCATTAATTTCATATTGCTGCGTTCCCTCTAAAGCAGCGAGATAGGCAAATTCCCGATCCATAATATCTCCCATACAGGCTTTACGAGTGGTCGCAGCAGGGGTAATCTTCAGTTGATTGCCTTCCATCTTATAGGAAGCAACATATCGATTGCAACTTGCTGTTCCCTTCACCTGACCTTCGACAAAATTAGCCGTAATTGGATTCGTTGTTTCTAAAGGATCGGGTAATGTTTTATCCATCCATTCAACTAAAATCCAAGATGTTCCTTCTAAGTCCATTTGTAAAGCCGGAGTCGTCAGAGTTTCAGATACCATCGGAGCGGAAACTGCCTTTTGGCTGTCAATTGCCCCCCCAACAAACAGTCCTATCGTTAGCAATAAACCCGTTAGACTTTGACCAAGCTTTAACGTGTAATTGTTCATCTTAGACTCTTTTGATCCTCCCTGACTCCAGCTTCTGATCGTTTCCTTCAAACCGCTTGTACAAAAATCCGCCCATCTTGCAAACTTTAGATAAAAAGTTCCTAAATTTTGCTTCTGATCCCCAAAAAATTATCTTCTACACCCTGATTTTATCGGGTTTGACCGTCGGCTTCACCCCAAATTTAACAGTCACTCAATTCAGTCAATCATGCGAACAGATGTCACAGCGCGAGTTCTGGGGTTAAACTCAATATCCATTCCCAATCGCTCCCGATCTAACTTCACGAGACCCGAACCCGTTTCGACCACTTTCCAGCCCTGCGATCGCAACTGACGCACCACATTCTCAATATTTTGACCTAAAAATTCTCGACTGGGATCATTAGAATTTCCCCTCCTCGAATCGCCATCAAAACTAATCGAAAACGGCTGACCATCCAAACGACCATCCCCAAAAATGCTACTAATCGAATTATTCGCCCCGTACTCAATATCAACGGTTCCCGAAGCATCCGCATTTCCCGAACTTTCGAGATCAATCACCAATGTATAAGCATCCCGTCGATCCACATCTCCACTCAAACGGATCAAACGGTTATCATCCAAGCGAAACCCTAACTCGGCTTGATCTCCATTATCCACATTCACTGTTACCTGTACAATTTCCCAGTCGCGACGTCCTGAGAGGCTAAACGATCCTTCTCCCCGTTGCGATAACCGCATCGACTCACCCCAACCGGAGGAACCTGTACTCGAACCACCCGTACCAACCCGAATATTCTCACCCGGTATCCAGCCGATTTCCCCGGAGTTGAGGAATTTCACCTCGTACCACATCTGTCCCTCACTGGATCGGGTTTCTTTGAGGACTTCCACCCGCTCCCCCACTACACCATACCCTCGCACTCGCGATCGCCAACTCGGTTCTGTGCGTAAATTGATCCTAGCGTCGGGATCACGATCTGTTAACACCGCTTCCCCTCTAGACACGGTTCTCGGTGTGCGATTTCGATTGGTTTGAGCGATCGCCGCCGGGGGATCAATAATAGCGTTACTCACTCCCCCTAAGCCTAGAATACAACACATTCCTATGGCAACAGATTGGATTTTCATACTTGATTCTCCCCCCAGACTTTCTGAAAATCTGGTTTGATTTACTTTTAGAATATCTTCAAAAACAAAGATTGACTTCCCTCACTGGGATGATCCGAATGAGGGAATTTGTTTCCCCCAAAGGAATGATTTTACTCAAAGTTTCCGGAAGTTCTCCTGTGAGCATTCATTCACTTTGACCGATTCCTTCTCAATTTGTTCCTGTGTTTCCAAAGACCCCTTGAAATCAAACCCGATGCTCCGATAATCCGTTAAGATTTGCTCATCGTCCAAAAGGGCAATTGTTGAGTCACCTGCGGTTGAATTCCACTAATATTATTGTGGGCAAAAATAAAGTTGTTATCCTGCCAAATTGGAATATAAGGAACATCTTTCGCCAGAATCGTTTGCAACTCATCAAACAATAATTGTCGGGCTTGGGGATTTTGTTCTTGACGCTGTTGATCGATTAATTCATTGACGCGATCGCTATAATAAAACGACCCCTGAGATTGCGTCGCCCCTTGTTCACAACCTTTTTCCGGTGAACCTGTCGCACAATCTAAAAACGGTTGTAAATAGTTATCCGCATCTAAAAAATCGGCATACCAATCTAAGAGAAACGTTGGATAAACTCCCTTATCCAATTTCTCAAAAGCCGTCGTTGCTTCTACGCTTTTGAGTTCGAGTTGCAACGCTCCCTCTAACTGTTCAGTCGCCAAGGCTTTCAACGTACTCGCTAACGTCGCTCGTTTATTATTACTCGAGGCATACCAAACTTCTACAACGGCTGGATTTTCAGGAGTATATCCCGCTTGTTTTAACAACGCCTTCGCCTTTTCCGTATTGGCATCTCCATAACTGTCTTTGAAAACCGGTTTATAACTCTCAAATGTCGTGGGAATCATACTATAAAGCGGTTCTCCCTGTCCGCGCAGCACCCGTTCATTAATCAAATTTCGATCCACAATTGCCGCCAATGCCTGTCGAACTTCCGGTTTATTCAACGGTTCAGAATTGAGATTCAGCACCATATAATTCACCGTATTTCCCTGGGCGACAATCATCTGCCATTTGCCCTTTTCCGCGTCAGCTTGTAGACTATTGACTTGATCGGGATCAAGAGAAAGATAAGCCACATCAACCCCATTACTCCGAAACGAATTAAACAAATTCGCTGAACTTGAAAAGCGTTGAATATCAATCCCTTGATTTTGCGGTTTCTCACCCCAATATTGATCAAACCCATTCAAACGAACCACATCAACCCCATATTCAGCCAGTTTATATGGCCCAGTTCCCACTAAAATTTGTGGCTGAAATTTCCCCGCGCCCAACTCATAGGCTTTAGGAGACACCGCACAAGTTCCCGCTACTGCTAACAAGTTGGGAAACGCCGCAAAAGGCTGTTTTAACTTAATCGTCAGTTCATAGTCTCCCGTCGCTTGGATAGAGTCAATGGTATCCGAGAGTAAAAATGCAGGTTGTCCGCCATTTTCAATAAAGCGTCGCAGGGAAAACACCATCGCCTCAGCATTAAACGGCGTATCATCATGGAAAACCACATCCTGACGCACCGGAATTTTGTAGGTTAACCCATCTTCACTCACCGTCGGTAAAGCAGTGGCTAACTGAGGAATCAGTTTTGTCGTTCCCAGTTCGTAGGTGTAGAGGCGATCGCCGACATTATAAAAGATATCATTAGAAAGAGCATCGTAGGCATCAGCCGGATCGAGCGTCCGAATTTTCAGCGTTGTACCGATGGTAATTCGTCCAGGGTTCGACTCAGCAGGGGGAGAAGTATTGGTTTGAGTTTGGCGAGGCGTACAGCTTACCGCCAAAAACCAGCACAGACAGAATAAACTGATAAAGTGTAGGATAGACTGACCTCGACGGTGTTGAAACCATCGGAGGTTAACCGTTTTACTCAAGAATCTTGCAAACATTGGCTTTTCTATCGTCTCAATCTGAACTTTCGATAATAGCGGATAAATGTCTCACTGTTCCCCTTTGATGGCTTTCACCTCAACTTTGCTTTCTAGACAAGAGTTACAACCGTTATAGGCGGTTAAGACTGCATAACCAATAAGTAGGTTTTGCATTCTCTTGCCTTACTTGAGACTTGCTTATAGAAGCTCTTCCAGCAGTTCCAACCAAGGGTATCACCAACGGGTTCACCAATGGGTTCACTAATCCAGGGTCAAACCGTTTCCCTGAGATTTCCTCAACAGTCCCTTTCTGCTCTAAAATTTTAACCCTTGATTTCACCATCAACACAGGGAACAGAACTAAGTAGATATACTCTCTAATAACTCTCTTCAATTATTTGTTTTTTATTTTCCCATTTGAATAAGGTAAAGCCCGCACACCCCGCACAAGCTATATACAGAAGGAGTTTTAAACCCGCACACTATCCGCACAGACCTTGTTTATCCTCCCGCACACTGCACAAAAACACCCCTCAAGAGAAGGGTGCTTAACCTCTATGCTTAACTTTTAATTTTTCTACTGTCTCAGCTCTACTGTCTCTCTAACTAACTGGTCTGTTGCCTCATCATTCAGAAAGGAGATAGGCAAGGGCTGAATCAGTCGGTAACTTGGAACTGAGAAATAACCTGTTGCTGATTGTCTGAGTTGACCGGATGAGAGAAAACCTGTATCTACCAGTTCTCTCAATAATCTCTTAGTTGAACTGGCTGACTCACCCCGATTGAGAACGTCTTTTAGAAGGAATGGGCGATCGCTAAACTTTTTCTGAACCATCACCAACAATCCAAAGGCGCCGTAACTTAAATCTTTCAACATGGCCAATGATGTTTTTATCTAGTCTACCTGTTAGTAGAGTGTAGACACCTGTTAACAGATAGTGTTGACACTGTAGACACCTACCGTATACACTGTAGACAGGTAGTGTAGACAGGTGTATACATGGCAAGTGAACTGATTAGCTTTAGACTCTCAAATAGTGAACTGGACTGGCTTAGAGAGCAATGTGAACCGGGTGAAAGTCTCAACCTTGCAGCTAAGAGACTGCTACTGTCCATCCATCAAGGTGTAGACAGTGTAGACACCCCTGTTAACAGTCCTATAGACACTGTATACACCCCTGTTAACAGTGTAGACACCCCTGATATAAGAGAGGAATTAGAACAGCTACAAACTAAACTGGATGAACGTTTTGAGGGGTTAGAGGAACGCTTGGGAAAGCTGAACGCCTGAGTGAAGAACTGGAAACACTCAGGCAATCTGTTAACAGTGGTGTAGACAGGTGTAGACAGTGGTGTAGACAGGTGTAGACAGGTAGGTGTAGACAGTGTAGACAGTGGTGTAGACAGGTGTATACAGTTAGAAAATTGGTTGGCCAACACAGTCCCAAAACTAAAAAGGGAGAGGGGGTACACGTCCAACTCGGCAGGGAAGTTGATCAGGTCTATTGAACGGTTGGCTGATAGTTAAAGTGATTAATTGCTAATACAATTTCCTCAAACAAAGGAATTTGTGAACCTGTGAAACCATTGATTCGCATAGTTTTGAGATGCTTAAACCCTATTTTGGCAACCTGTGAAAACAAAAACCCCTAACCATGACGGCTAGGGGTGAGCATCACACCTTATTGGGGAAAGCAACTGGAAAAAACTGCTCTCAGATTAACAGGCGATCGCATTACTCATCTGGCTCATCCTCTGAAGATCGGAGGGGAGTTTGATAGGTAGGTGGCAGGAATCCTGCTTTTTTATAAGACTCCAGTTCCTCTAAAACTCCTCTCAGTATCCAGTCAACGCAGGCTGAGTTACGGGAACGTCCCGACAGACTGCAAGCAAAATCCACCATCTTCTCTAGCTCATCAGAAAGATTTAAAGAAAATTTACTCATATGTAACCCACTTTGAACCCATTGGAGTTGACAAAAGAACTTATAGGGGTTTAAGATGTTCATCAGTTCACGAGAGCGTGAACATTGTTCATTGAAAACTTAAAACCCTAGAGGAATCCCATGTACACTCTATCTGAATTATGCGAGATGACGGGATATTCTAAATCCCACCTTGGACGCCGGGATGGAAATTCGCCATTGTCCCGCGTCAAGGAAACGGTCACATGGACAGAAGTGTTCACGACCAATGAGGACACTGGAGAGGAAATGTTGACAGAGGAAGGCTACGGTTATCTGTTGGACTATTTGAGCTGTTGTGGCAAGGAAGGCACCATGAGCTATGAGGAATGGCAACGTTCAATCTCATTAGAAAATGATCAACCCGTTGCTCTAGTCCCAGTTGAACCCTACCAACCCGAACTTTTGCCCGTCCCAGATGCTCATCAAGCCATCAACAATCTGAAATCCCAACTGTTAATCATGGCCGATGAAGTCGGAGTTCAAAACAAACAGTTTGGAGCTGAACTGGCTCACCGAATGTTCACCCCTCTGGCTGAAAGTTTCACCGTAACCTCTGAGGAAATTCTCAAGCGCTCGTTCGGAGGAAACCAAAGTGCTTAATTGGCTTTTTGGAGGGGAAACAACCCCTAGTAATGAACCCTACACCGTTGAGAGAAACGATTCACGAATGAGAATTGTTGACAATGAAACCGGGAAAACAGTCCGGTATTTTGGGCCAGAAATTGGAGATGCTAACCCGTTTCCCAGTGACGCCAACGACTGGGATATAACCGAGAATGAGTATTTTGCTGACCCAACAACAGGTGAATTGAAAAAGCACATCACTTTTCAGCGTCGGAGATAGTTAAATGATTAACTTTCTACTCGGAAATAGCTTTATGTTCATCCTCTGGTTGTGGGTAAAAGCCGCCTCAATCCCGGTTGGTCAGTTGGCATCCCAACACATTGATAAAGTGGCTCGAATGTACTCCAAGACAGAAATCTGGGATGAGACTCTAGCCATCAGTTTTGCAAAAGTTTCGGCAATCGTTAAGGAGATTGATTAGATGTTTGGACTAGGTAAGAAACAGAACAAGTCAATCGGTTCACAGTCCATGAGTGAAGCTGAAAGCATTCTCCAGAGTGCCAACACAGCGCCCCCAATCAGCAACAATCAGTACAACTTTGCTGAACACTACCGAGGAAATTTCACCGGGATTGAACGCCTCACACCAGAAGAGGTTGAAGCTGCAAAACTGCAAGCCAAAGACCTGAAAGAACAAGTCACCTTACAACGGGGAAAGTTCAGCGCTGATACCGACAGTTTGGAGTCAGTTAAACGCATCTACAAATCAGAAGAAAGTCACAAACGTCAACGACTGGGAAAGATTTTAGACGCACGGGATGGAGAGATTAAAACTGGAGAATATCTCAACGGCAAACTCAAACCCGGACTGCACGAACAGAACCAACGGTTATCACTTTCTGAAGTCAAAGGAGAGGCATTAATCGGACGCATTGATCAACGGTTCCAACTGCGACGGGAAGCAGTCAATCAGTTAAAGGAAACGCTCTATGCTTAGTACCCGGTACGCTGACTTAATAGCCCTCAGTTTGGCATCATTTAACATTGCCTTACTGGTAGCCCGATTGATTCAGCCCAACCTGATCTGGTGGCGGTGGGTGTTAGTAGTTTTACTACTCGCAAAAACCATCATCATTGGGGGAGTGCTTATCTACTATGCCGAGTCAAACAAGAGCAGATTTCATCAGGTTAAAACTGCTTTTGTGGTGATTGCAGCAATCACAGGAGTGAACCTAGCATGGCTCTAATCTCCATCCCTGAAAGGATTGATAGACGTGTTAGCTTCTGGCTTGGTTGTGCCGGACTGTTATCCGTTCTCTCATTGTCACCAAAGCTTGACATTCTGTGGAAAACAGTTGCATCCTCAACCGCTCTTGGTTGTAGCATCCTAGCCTACGACACCAACCACAAAAACAAACCCATCGCCATCAGTGAACGGCAACGGGTAGACAGTGAATTAAACGTGTTGACCGATTTTATCACGGCTCAGGAAACAAGTCAGACTGAAGAAATCCAGTATGATTTGTTAACCCAGATTGAGCAATTCTTCAACAGAGGCAATCGACAGTCAGAACCGACAGTTGAACAGTCATCTGTAGTAGAGGCGTCGCCTGTTCTCTCAGAGGTTATTGAACCTAAGTTAGTAGACGAACACGACAACAACTAAGCAGTTCATAGGGGGTTATTTACACCCCCTAACTTGTTTCAAAATTTAAGGAGAGTAATGAAAGTCAAAGAGATTGAATTTGGACTGACAACCAACTTAGGGAATTATGAATCAGCCCGAATGGCTTTCAGAGTTGAACTAGAGGACTGGGAAGATTACAAACAGTCCCTTGCCAAACTCAAGCAAGAAGTTGTCCAGCTTATGGGTGGTGATACTTCAATTATGCGGAAGCTAGCTACTGATGAACACACCCAAGAATTAGTTAAACAAATTCGGGACGTTCAACGGGAGTACAGGAGCAAGAAGAAAGAGCTTGACAGCTTGCTTTATGACCTGAGCCAAACTGAGGATGAAATCAACCGAGCCACTCAGTTGCTAGAGAAGTTTCGCTTGTTTAAACATGACCCCAATCTCTCTGAGATAGAGAAGGTTATTGATTCTTACGAACGGTTGAAAAACAATCAGTTAGAACCTGAGCAAGTTGATGGAATGTTCTAATCCGCAACAACAATTCTGGGACTGGGTAGAAAACAATATTGCAGATGCTCATGGATCCGAAAAAAGAACTCGCACTAGATCACCTACTGGATGCAATATGTTTCGCCACTGACTTCTGTATAGAGCCTCTTTATAGAGTGTTTGAGATTGGTCAGCCTGTACTGTACCTTGACATCACAAATAAAACTCTGATTGATGGAATTGTTGAAGGCTACCACATCTCAGCCAGTGCTAACCGCTTTGATATTTTCTATGAGGTTAGGCTTGGCGATCAGATAGCCAAAATTCACCCTAACCTCTTGATTTCCTCTGAAGAAGTTAACCGACATCAACTCCATAATAGACAACATGACCACCAAAATTCGACTGATGGCAACTGCACAAGAGGTTGAGAACTGGAAAGCCTTCTTTGACCTCCTAGCCCGTGCTAACGTCATCCAATTGTTACAGGTCTCTGACAATTACAACGACTATAGAGGTAACAGCCAATATCAACGGGCTTATCTTGAAGCTGAGTTACTGGGTGACGTTACCTCGGTTAAATCTCCAGTCGTTCAAAAGCTTCTAGATAACTAACCTTTACGCCTTCTCCTTTTACGTTTTTTGGGAACCATTCTCACTTCTATGCCACACATCTCATATTGTTGGATGATTTCAGGCCGTGTTCCCTGTTCAAGCTCAACAAAATCAGGGAAATCCTCCTCTCTCACCACTGGTTCAAAATCAGATTCTCTTATCTCTGTGAGTGGCATCTGTAGTGGTTCTCTAGCAGGCGGTAACGCTTTCGGTTTGGGAACAGCAGGCAATCTTCTGATGTACTCGCGCATCACCCAAGATTCTGTCTGTCCCTTACGTTCAGCGTGAGCCACTAGCTTTTGCTTCTCTTCTGGTGACAGACGCACGATAACCCGCTCAGATTTTTTTGAACTAGCCATGTTTTGGAGGTAAAAAGTTGAGTTGTAGTTACATTGTAGTCCCGACTGAAAGACATCTGATCTACTCCCAAGTACCCTTGAGAATTGTACAATTTCGTTTTTCTTCCATTTAACTGCGGTCACTCAATCAATCTCAGATAGGCTGCAAATGTAGTGACCCGCTAACGTCATACACTCCCAGTTTTAGACGACAAGTCCGGATTTCAGCATGAGTTTTTGTAGTTTTGGGGCTACACAACCCATAAAAAGAGTTACAAAACCCAAAAAAGTGAGTACAACAGACACTTGAAAGGAAAGGGGGGCTGTTGTAAACTCGAAAGATAGCTTTAAAAGCTAAATCATGAACTTAACGTAAAGTAGGCTTGCTAACTGCGTGGTGGAAATAAAGTCTCTCTAAAGAGCTAGCAAGCTGAGGCTAATGCAATGTTTATGGGCAACTGGACAGAAAGAATGGATACGATATGCTTCTTCCACCGAGCTAGTGTTGCGGTTCTGTAGGTTAAGACCCCATTATTAAAACGGGTACTAAAAAGACCGCAGTAAAGCACGGTGTGAGTCCCCGCCATTGTAAAAGTTTATGGTCATTAGACATAGAGCAAACCCCCCTTTCCGTAGACGCCGCAGGAAAGAGGGGCAAGCTTTAAATGTCAAATGTTATGAACAATAATAACTCAGAACAATTCCGAAGTAAAGACTTTTCCGAAAAACACTGCCAGTACAGGCAGAGACTAGACCAACTGCTGAAGTCACCGTTGACGGGTTGGGATAGAATCTTCATCCGTGACTTAGACCGTCAGTGGAAGGTCTGCAACAGAGACGGCAAGGAATTCAAGCTGTCTGCCAAACAATCTGTAAACTTACAACGCATAGAAAAGGAGGTATGCTAATGGTTGCCTCCTTAACTAGGCATTCTGAGGTCAATCAATTAGCTGAACTCAACCCCAAACATGAACGGGAGTTAGTTCAGAAACGAGGCTTAAAATCCGACTGGGTAGCCGTCAACTGCAAGAGTATTGATACCAGAACAGCTACAGAGCATCTGGGATACAAAGCCTACTCAGATGGAATTTTGCTCAGTGGGAATGGTTATCAAGAACAGTTCAAACCTGATGATGCTTGGGCCTCTCAGGACGGTAAAAAACCCAAGTACCGCAGTTGCAAGGATGAAGACGGGTACGACGCCATGTTACCCGCTCATCCCGACAAAAAACGCTTCTGGGATGACTTAGAAGCGTTAAAGGATGAATGCTATCAAATTGATGGCTATCCTTGTCTAGTGGTCACAGAAGGCTTTTTTAAAGCAATATCCTTGACCTCTCATGGAGTCCCGACTATTTGCCTACTGGGTGTAGAGATGGGACTCACATCAGCCAAAAGTGACCCCCAAGGCAAGCGATATCTAGTCCCTGGATTAGAACGCTTGGCAAGAGCAGGCTTTGGGTTTATCATTGCGTTTGATGCCGATTGCGCCAGGAAAAACGGAGTAAAAACAGCACAAGAAAACCTCGCTCATCGTCTCTCTCAGTTTGGCGTTCCCGTCTACAGCATCACCGGATTATGGGAGGAAGCTGAGGGGAAAGGGATTGATGATTATATCCAGATGAATGGCTTTGAAGAATTCCGAGACAAGGTATTAGCAAGAAGTTTAACTATTGAGCAGTGGAGAGAGAAGTATAGTCCTGGTCTAGAAAGACAGCTTTCTCAAGACAGTAAAACTCCCACTCAAGTAAGCATTGCTAGAGAGATTGCAGAGGAATATGAGAACAAGCTAGCCTTCAATTGCGAAGCCAAAATATGGATGAGATATGAAGCTCAAGATAAAGGCATCTGGAGTCCTGAAGACGACCTCTATATTGAGTCAATTATCTCTCAACTCTTGACAGGGAAAGGAATTAAATTCAGAACTCATACCTACGTTAAGCAGGTAGTAGAAGCTCTAAGAGTTGACCCAAAGATTATCAAAAGGAAATGGCTAGAACGCACTCCTGGTGAGGTTTTACCCCATCATAACGGAGTTCTAGAAATTGCTACAGGTAAGTTTGTTGAGCATTCCCCTCTCAACTATTTAACCTGGATACTTCCCCGTGAATATAACCCATTAGCCCAAAATTGGAGCAAGATTAATGCTTGGTTGGATGAAGCCTCACAGGGAAATCCGGTTATTAAAAACTTGCTTATCTGCTTTGCCAACGCCGTTTTAAAAGGACGCTCTGACATACAGAAAATGCTGCACCTGACAGGTTTAGGCGGAAGTGGAAAGACAACCTACAGCAATTTAGTTACCGACATTATTGGGGAGAACAACATCCTTGATGAAGGGGTTGAGCAGTTTTGTACTAACCATTTCACACCGATTAGAGCTTATCAGAAACGGCTAGTTTTGTTTTCAGATGAACAAGACCTCCCTAAAAACATCAGCAATATTATGAAGCTGGTAGGGGGAAATAACCTCACAGGAGAACAAAAACATAAACCCGCTTTTCAGTTCAGATTCACCGGAATGGCAATGCTCGTGTCAGAGCATCCAATAGCACAAGGGGTTAAAGGCAATGGATGGAAACGTCGGATAATCCCTATCCCAATGAATGCCAAAGTTGCAGATAGAGACAGACGCGACCTCAGAGCAGAATTCAAACCGGAGTTAGCCGCATTCACAAACTATCTCCTGAGCTTGGATGATAATTTTGTGACTCAGGTCTTAAGGGGAGTTGGCGATATTCCAGAATGTCAACTTCAGTTCTGGCAATCCCGACTCAGAGAAGATTCTCTAGCCGCTTGGCTCAATGACTGTGTGATTAGTGATGCCTCTGCTACTACTCCCATTGGTGATGGACAAAAAACAGGAACTCTGTATAGCTCTTATCGGGAGTATTGTCAGCAATCTGGTTTATCTGCTAAGTCTCTCCCCAGATTCTCTCCAGAATTATTAGAGGTCTGTCAGTCTGTCTTAGGTTTGGAAGTACAGAGAATCAGAACAAGAGTAGGAACCTCTGTCTCAGGGCCAGTAACCTGTATCTCTGGTATCCGACTGAGAACAGAGGGAACGGATGATGCGATTCTGACTCATGAACAAGACCTTACCAAGTCTGTGCGGGTTCAGAAAAAACAGTCTGTGAGCAATTTAGGGCTACCTGAAACCCCTACTACACAAGGCCGTGCGGGGTGTGCGGGGTTGAATCAACATTTACCTAATTCAACTCCCACAGAAAAAAAATTACCTGACTCACCCCTCCCTGAGAAACCGATTGTAGAAGTTAGTCAGTCCATCCAATCCGAACCGCAACCTAAACCCGCGATCGCAAAATACACCCTTGACCAGAAGAAGAAATGGCTCAAGAAAACTGTTAAAGAGGATCTAAATAAGGATGTCAAGTCGATTGTTTGGCTTGAGCATCCCAGTTATACAGGCGAAGCGACTCTTCTCGGACGGTCTTACCTTGATGATGTGCCTTGGAAAGTCAAACACCCGAATGGGGAATTGAACGTTAAGCCCGAGAATATTGAGATTTTTGAGGCGCTCTGTGGGGATATTCAACCCATACCTGATAAACCAAAACATACACAGCCTGAACTACTCCTTGAGCCTCAAACTGAAACACCTATACAAAGGGTTAAGCGGTTGGCTAAACAGCAAAAAATCAAGCTAACTGCTAATGATCAAACCTTCTCTCAAATCCTGAGCTTATTTGAGAAGTCAGCGATTGAAGAATTAACCGATGAGGAGTTAACAAGAATAGCTGACAAGTGGGAAGAGCAAATCGAGAGTGCTAAACGGAAACAAGAAAACAACCGCATCACTAAATATCTAGAAGAATGACCCGACGTAAACCGAATAACAAAGCCTGTCAGTCTCTCCGAGAGGTTGACAGCCAGATTAACAGTGCTATTTTGCAGTTAAACGAACGTCTGAAAGCATTCGGAAGTAAACTCACTGTTCTCAGGAGAAAAAACCGACTGTATCTAAGAGGAACGTTACCCTGTAAACCCGGAGAAACAACACCAGAAGGAACAAAGCGTTATGAGATTTCTATAGCGTCTGCTGACTTAGAAGGGATAAGGATTGCAGAAACTAAAGCATTAGAAATCACAACTCAGTTAAAGCTAAACATATTTGATTGGGAGATGTACGGGGTCAAGCCTAAAACCAAGCCTCAGCACAGAACAATGGGTGAGATTAAGGCTGACTTTGAGGAGAACTATTGGCGCGATCGGCCTCAGACTCGCAAGAAGTTAAACACCTACAGAGGAAACTATCAAGTCTATCTCAAGAAAATACCCGACTTAGACAGATTCACAGACCAAAACGTTGAGAAATGGATACGGTTGACAGACCCCGACACTTGCGCCAGAGCTGCCTTAATTAACCTCATCAATAAACTGGCAAAACAGGAGAGTATTGAAATTAAGTCTTACCTCTGCAAACCAAAGACAAAGCCGAGAATACTGCCAACTGACAGAGAGATAGAGATGACGTTTGACCTATTGCCTGATGATATTGGTTGGACGTTTGGAATGATCGCCACCTACGGTCTGAGAACTCAGGAAGTTTTCAATGGGATTGAGAAGCACCTTGATTTTTTTACCAGCTCAGATAACGAGTTTCACAAGTTCAGAGTAGACGAGGATAACAAGACTGGAGAACGTTTAGTTTACCCGCTACAACCAGAATGGGTTGAACGGTTTGACCTACTGAATCCAAAGCGTTTCCCCAGTCGAGCCAGAACATATGAGGCGAGGGTAAGGCAATTAGGGCAAGAGCTTCTCAAGCGCGGATTCAAAAACAAAGCTTACAGCCTGAGACATCGCTATGCAGTCCGGGCGCACGAGCTAGATATTGCCATTGATGATGCAGCTCGGTGGATGGGTCACTCGGTAGAGATGCACGTTAAGACCTATCAGAAATATATGGATGCTTCTACCAGTGACAAGATTTACAGAAAACTCCTCAACCACAAACAGGAGTTAAACGAGTTAGACAGATTGCGGCTAGAAAACCAGTTCCTAAAAGAGAGAGTAGCTGAATTAGAAGAACAGCTCAGAAAGTGAACGGTTCACCACAAAGTTCACCAAATTTCAGGACTTCACTTGCTCAAACCCTTTCTAGACAAGAGTTACAACCGTTATAGGCGGTTAAGACTGCATAACCAATATAAAGAGAGATATATGTAGGAATACAGGGGTTAAGCCTTATTGCATTACTCTGTTATTCACTCTAGGGAGCATCTACAATACCTACTGGCTAATCGTTTTTGTCGTTCATTCGTCAACTCTAGCTCATCGATAAACATGATTAGCTCTCATCCAAGGTCGGCAAGTTCAAGCAAACCTCATGTAGTGTATCTGTTTTTGTCCTCAGGGGAAATAGTTATGATGATTCAAGAAATGCTGAAGAAAGCTGTAAACCAAGTCGATGAGTCTATTGCCTTTCCTATTTTTCAACGAACTGAAGAATCTGTCGATGAGATTGTGTTGGCATCAGATATTGATGGCATTCGTTACTATTTAGTTCGTTCACGTCCTCAAGATGATCAGTCCGTTAATCTCAGTCCGCGTGAACAATCAATTGCTCGTTTAGTCGCTCAAGGTTTACCGAATAAATGTATTGGGAAAGAACTTGGGATTAGCCCTTGGACGGTAGCGACTCATTTACGTCGTGTGTTCAAAAAACTCGATGTTAATTCCAGGGCTGCTATGACGGCTCGACTGATTGAAGCCAATTTACTACAAGATTAATTGATGCTGTTGTTGTTTAAGTTGGAGTGGGATTGATCTGTGTAATCTTCTAAACAGTTTCAGTGATTTTTTCAGCCCTCGCTGGAGATTTATCCCTGATCAACTTCACTGTTTATCAGCCAACAATCTCGACTCCGAACTTAGACGGTTAACAGTCATTTTTAAATTAATTTCATCTAATCAGTGGAGTATCACCCAATCCGTTCATGCTGTTATAAACCGTCGGCATAGTCGCAATAAACCCCGTTTTTTCAAGATTGACCAACTCTGATCATTGATTCTTGGATTAGAAAGTTGAACAGGGTTTTAAAACTAAGTTTAGGTTTCAATCCGAGTACAATTATCCCACAGAAAGCACTTTTTTGTAAACGCGATCGCATCGTTCGGTTTCGACTCCTGTTGTCGGTTTATAACCGTGACTTTCATAGAGTTGAACGGCTTCTTTTAACACGCTAGCTGTCTCGATCCAAGCTTCTTGAAACCCTTTATCCTTGATTTTCTCCTCTAAATGTGTTAATAAAAATTTCCCTAATCCTTGTCCTCGAACAGACGGAAGTAAATACATTTTGCGAATTTCTACCGCATCTTTTCCTCGTTTTATGGGATAATAAGCGGCAGTACCGACGATTGTATTTTGCTGTTCAACCACCCAAAATTCACCGCCTGTCTGTTGATAGAATTCTTCGACTTTGTAAACATCTTCATCGGCTCCTGTGGCTTCGGAAACTAACCCATATTCCGCTAAAACAGCAGCAATTAAATGAAAAGCTGCTTCGCGATCGCGAACTTCCCAAGACCGAATGATAAAATCTTTATATTGGGTTTTCATGTTCTTTCTTTTAAACTCCCCAAACTAACTATGAATTCTCGGTTTAGGAAAGGGAGTCGAAAGAATATTACTCTCGATTTCTGATAATTCTTCTAAGCGTTCCGTGACAACTTCTGTGTCAAAATACGTTGTGGCTAAAACCCAATAAGATCCATAATGTCGAGCTTCAGAAGCCATTAAACCTCGATAAAATGCCGCGAGTTCTGCATCAGGACAGTGAGCGCCCAATAACCCTAAACGTTCGTGACTGCGGGCTTCTATTAGGCTATAAACTAATAAAAAATCAAGCATTCGTTGGGGTTCATGGCGACGAATTTGTTTATTGAGTTCTGAACCATAGGGCGGTGCATCTAAGGGGGCTAAAGGAATTCCGCGTCGATCTAACCATTGATTGACTTGTTCAAAATGTTGGAGTTCTTCCTGGGCAATTGCTGTTAGCGTTCGGATTAATTTTGTACTGGAAGGATAGCGAAACATCAGGTTTAAAGCGACTCCGGCTGCTTTGCGTTCACAGTGAGAATGATCTAGTAAAATCGTGTCTAAATTCGCTAAAGCTTGTTCTAACCAAGCGGTTGAAGTGGGTTGTTTGATAAATTTAATTCGAGGTGCTGTGTTTGTGTTCATAATGGTTTTCCTAACAAAGATAAGTACCTAACAATTAACAAAATTTAAACCCTTTTCTGTAACCTGTTCCCTATTAGAATTAGGGCGGGTTTATGTAGGTTGTCTGTAAGGAAATATACATCTGGGTAGAACCCGCCCCTACAATACTGTAACCTGTTCCTTACTATAATTCTATTCTGTCATCCGATCCAGTCGTTCTCGGAGCGAAAGATTAAACAGCGATCGCAAAAACAAAAATAAACCCAATCCCGATAAGCTTAAAATTGCGATCGCCCAGCCTTTATAATTGCCAATTAACAGGGCAATTCCACACAATCCGGCAAATCCACTCCAACAGGCATGAATCAAGCTTTTTAGGGCTAAATTGACTCGCCTCAAGGCGCGATCGCTTTCGACTGATCGAACTCTAACCCGCAATTCTCCTTCTTCTATGCGTTGTTCTATGCGTTGAATTAACTGTTCGGCTTTACTGGGTTGTTGCAATTTAAATTTAACAAATTCTCGGGCTTGTCGGGCTAATTCTCCAAAAGTATTCGTCTGACTGGGAAGCGTTGTTAAGCTTTTCACAAAAGGACTCGCACTCGCGACTAAACTATATTTTGGATCTAAAATCCGTGCAATTCCATCCAGTGTTGTTAAAGACTTTAAAATAAACGTCATTTCCGCCGGAAGCCGAAACGGTTGTTGTTCAAACATGATATAAACTTCTTCTTTGAGTTGATGAAATGCTTTAAAATCAATCGGTTTTTCGGTAAATTCTTCGAGTAAAAAGCGAATCAGTCGGCGAACAGGAGTCATATCAGGAACCGGATCAATTAAACCAATTTTGATCAAGCTATCTAAAACCACATCTGTATCTTTTCTCATCACTGCAAAAAAGGTTCTAATCATCTCATCTTTTTCTAGAGATTTAATCTCACCCATCATTCCAAAGTCATAAAAAATCAGACTTCCTTGTTTATTGATCGCAATATTACCGGGATGGGGATCAGCCTGAAAAAAACCATCCTGCAAAATTTGTTTGAGATAACAGCAAATTCCAATTTGATTAATTCGTTTCGTATCGAGTCCACCAGCTTCTATTTGTTTGCGGTTATCAATTTTAATGCCCGGTAAATATTCCATTGTTAGGACTTTATGAGTGGCATATTCCCAATAAATTTTAGGAACAATAACATCGGGATAGCTTTTAAAATTTTCTCGAAATCTATCCGCATTTTTGCCTTCTTTAATATAATCTATCTCTTGATAAAGGATAATAAAAAACTCATTATAAATTGCTTCAATATCATAAATTTTAGCCCAGTCAAAATATCGATAACAAAATTTAACGATTTTCCGAATCGCTTCCACATCCAAATCAAACAATTGTTTTAAACCCGGACGTTGAACTTTGACAACGACATCTTCTCCCGTATGCAGTCTGGCTTTGTGAACTTGCCCGAGACTGGCTGCGGCTAGAGGACGTTCATTAAAATCTCGATATAAACTAAACAGAGTATTTCCCAATTCTGACTCAATAATAGCGATCGCTTCAGTCGTCGGAAAAGGGGGAACTTGATCTTGTAACTTTTCTAATTCTTCTACATATTCTATGGGTAAAATATCAGCCCGAGTCGATAACGCTTGACCAATTTTAATAAAAGTAGGGCCAAGATCAAGCATAGTTTTAACTAACCATTGGGCGCGTTTACGCTTTTGTTTAGAACTATTATTAACCACAAACCGATCCCACCACAGGAAAAAAATAAATTTTCCGGCGGCACTAAATACATCAATTTGTCGAGTCAGGGGTGAATATCGAGTTCGCTGCCAACGCAGGGGTTGGGGAGACTTCTTGATGAGCATAGGTCGGTTTGTGAGGAGTCTATTAATTGTTAATTCTAGTTGAGCAAGGTCTTAGAGTTCGTTAGAAGTTGTTGTCAATTGTGTTCCACTCACTCAAAACGCAATGGCTCAGATGTTCGATGTTCCTTACACAGAGCAACTGCACCTTTGCAATCATAACAGTCACCCGTCTTTCAGTCACCCCTGAGCGTAGGGGCGCGCCTCCGACTTGATGTATGTCTCTAGCGCGATCACTGATATCAACCCGCCCTTCAGACTCACCAGCCTTTACAGTTATGCTATCTCCCCAACTCCCTATCTGTTGATCTCCCTATCTTCTGTGATCATAGCCTCAAACGCCCACTGCATATTAAACTATGGACTGGGGCGGTGAGAATTGCAACCCGTCGCATTCTGAACCATTCCCCGGAGTTCCGCCCAAAATTGGGATAGAGGAAACCCATACTTTCCCAGGTTAACCCCCTGTAAAATGCCCTAATTTTCAAATCTTCTTATGAAGCTTCGTTCGTTTTTTGCAATTTTAGCGGTGAGTTCAGTGGCGATCTTGCTGCTGGGTATCGGTACATTGTACAAGTTATTGGGTGAAAGTCCACTCGTTGCGGTAACAGGTGGGGTAACAGCAACGCCAACGGCGGCTGTCTTTGTACCTAAAACGGTTCCGGTGATGGTATCGTTACTGGTTAACCCCGATCGCATTGAAGCCTTTGAACAGGTATTAGCCACACCGACTGAACGTTTGCGATCGCACAATGAATTTAATCGTCTCAAGAAAATTCTACTCGCCAATACCGATTTTAACTACAATCGTGATATTCAACCCTGGTTAGGCAATGAAACGACGCTGGCATTGATGACAACTGATATTGATCGCAACTTCAAAAACGGCGAACAACCGGGCTATTTATTTGTTTTATCGGCTTCCGATATCGAACTGGCTACAACCACTTTAGATCAGTTTTGGCAACAACAGCAATCACAAGGATATGATCTGGTATTGAAACCCTATAAAGGGGTTACAGTCTCCTATCGTCAACCGAATGATAACGGATCACCTTCGTTAAGCACTGCTATTATAAATCGTTTCGTATTAGTAGCAAATTCTCCGAAAATATTGCGAGAAGCTATTAACAATTTACAGGCAAATACTTTAAGTTTAAGTCAGTCTCCCGCCTATCAACGAGCGCTAGAACAACTCCCCTCAAGTCGCGTTGGTTTAGCGTTTGTGAATTTAGGCAGTTGGGGACTAGACTGGGAAAATACAGCCGTTAATCTCCCTTCTCAGCCCAGTTTAACGATATCTCTAAGCTTGAGTCCTCAAGGATTATTAGCACAAACCGCTTTAGTGAAAACCGGAGAAGAAGATGAAAAATCAGTAGCACCTTTGCTGTCTGAACCTGCAAAAGCTTGGCAATATATTACAGGTGCAAGTGCGTTTGCGATCGCAGGTGTTGATCTCAATCATCTTTGGGAACAACTATCTGCAACCCTTGCTGGAAATTCCGGCTTAGAAAATTTAGTCAATCAACCGATTAGCGTGATTAAAGAGATTTGGGGTTTAGATTTACCCCAGGATATCTTAACTTGGGTAACAGGAGAATATGCTTTAGCAATGATTCCTCCTTCTCCCGAAAAGCAAACACAAAAACCGGATTGGATTTTTGTTGCAGAAAGACTATCCCCTCAAGCCATTGATGCGATCAAACATTTAGATGAACTCGCCACAGAAGAGGGTTATAGTCTAGGAACTTTTGAACTAGGGGAACGCACCCTAACGGCTTGGACAACCTTAAATTCAATTCCTGATCCTGCTGAGATAACAGATTTTAACCCGCAGGTTTTAGAAGCCAAACCAAGAGGAGTTCACGCTACAGTTGGAGATTATGAGATTTTCACGACTTCCGTTGAAGCCATGAATAATCTACTGATAGCAACTCAAACGGAAACTCTACTCGATGATCCGGAATTTCAGATCGCTTTTGAACGTTTACCAAAAGCAAATGATGGCTATTTCTTTCTCAACTGGGAAGCGAGTGTTGGATTTTTGAAGCAACAAATTCCCTTGCTAAAATTGTTAGAATTATCCGCAAAACCGTTTTTTGATCACTTGCGATCGCTTACGATTAGTAGTGCAGGAACAGTCGAAGGAGTAGCGAAGGCGACGGTATTTGTGAGACTAAAATAGAGGAGTCACCGAGTCACCGAGTCAGGAGTCAGGAGTCAGGAGTCAGGAGTCACCGAGTCAGGAGTCAGGAGTTAGGAGTTAGGAGTTAGGAGTTAGGAGTTAGGAGTCAGGAGTCAGGAGTCAGGAGGAAATAAAGAAGAAGAAAGAGGAGGAGGAGGAGAAAGTTTTTTATCACTAATTATCTGGACAGGGTATGATTTACAAATATGGAGATCAATTCAAGCTAAATCTTGGTAAGAGTTCTTCACCCGATCATTCAGTGGTAAGATTTCGCACTTCCAGATCTTGTCTGGGGCGAGAAATTGCGACTTGTTGCTGTTTAGAGTTAATGAAGCATCCCAGTTTTATAGCAGTCGAAGCCTTTGATTAGGACAGTGTTTTTCTGTCAAATCCTTTTATGATAAAGGTTTCAATTCTGTCTCCTGTCTTCTGTCTCCTGACTTCTGCTATAAAGGGGAAGTTCAGAAATTTTGATAACCCTGAACCCCAAAAATAAAAACCACACTCAACACAGAAAATACTCAGAAAAAATCTTGGTGTCTTCGTGTCGAACGTGGTAAGTTTACAGATAAAAAAACTGCTATATTTCTCCCTTAGCCATAAAGCGAGGGATGATTAGAACCGCAATAAGTTAAGACAGGAGTTTGGTAGGGGAGTTTAGACATCATTGTAGCTCCTGCTTGAGCGGAAAATTTTAGATATTGACTTCCCCAACCTTGGTCACTATTGAGGATATTATTCAACAATTTTTCAACTTTTCGAGTCACCCGATGCAGCAATAGAGAAAGGGGAGAAGGAGAAGGACTGAGTTTTATCAGTCCATTGGCTTGTAATTGTAATAAGAAATTCATCAAATCGCGATCGCATTGATGGGGGTCTACCTGATATCTTGATAAAATCAGCTCCCGAATTTCTTTAACAGTACGGGGTTGGGAGAGCAGTATCCAGATGGTTGCTCCTACCCACTGGGAGCCATAGTATTCTTCAGTTTCGAGATCGAGGATAATGACTTCATGGTTGAGTCGGGAAGAACGCTGAGTTTTAGCGGTGTAGATAATAGAAGTTTCTTCGATCATGGGCTGGCTGTTGTAATAGATAGAAAAGGACTCACTGTGATCACCAAGAAATGATTCCAACAACAAATGGGTGTAGAGCGCACTCTGATCGTTCAATCTTATTTTATCTAAGCGATCGTCCAGTTTACAAGCTCAAGAAGTGAAACTGCTCGAAAAACTTGAAAAACTGGGGCGATCGCTGGATTTCTCAAACGATTTTGAGCAGAAAACCGTTAAATCAAGTCAGGAAAAACTTCTCGGACAGCCGGATGCACTAATTGATGATTTTCCACATTTAATCCCTTAGCTAACGCCGGATTGACTGTGAGAGCCTTCACGCCCTGATCGGCTAATTGTAAGACATAGGATAAAGTGCTGTTGTTTAGCGCCTGTGTTGCCGTCCAAGGCACCGCTCCGGGCATATTTGGAACCCCATAGTGAACAACTCCTTCTTCGGTATAAGTCGGATTTGTGTGTGAAGTCGGGCGTAGCGTTTCCACACATCCCCCCTGATCAACGGCTACATCAATAATCACAGAACGAGGACGCATCTGAGCTACCAAAGACCGGGGAACAAGTATAGGAGCGCGTCGTCCTAAGACCAAGACGGCACCGATGAGCAGATCTGCATCAGGAACGATTTTGTCGATTTGAGAGGGATTGCTGTAGAGGTATTCGACTCGGGAACCAAACAGGGTTTCTAAATAACTCAACCGCTCAACATTGACATCTAAAATCTGAACGATCGCACCCATTCCCACTGCAATTCGAGCCGCTTCCGTTCCGACAACACCTCCCCCCAGAATCACCACTTTAGCGGGTTTCACACCGGGAACCCCACCCAGGAGAACACCGCGACCTCCTTGCTGACGTTCGAGATAGCGGGCGCCAAACTGCACGGATAAACGACCCGCAATGATACTCATCGGAGTCAGTAAAGGCAGTTTCCCATCGGTCAGTTCTACCGTTTCATAGGCGATCGCACAGACTCCGCTCTTGATCAGGTTTTCAGTCAGAATGCGATCGGCCGCCAGGTGAAGATAGGTAAACAACAGTTGACCTTTTTGAATCAGGGGGTATTCTGGGGGCAGGGGTTCTTTAACCTTCACCACCATTTCACGGTTCCAAGCCTCTTCGGGGGTTGAGACTATCTCTGCACCTGCGTTTTGATAATCCTCATCGGTAAAGCCTGCTGCGGCTCCGGCGTCGGCTTGAACGAACAGACGATGACCTCTTTCGGTACAAACTCGAACACTACTCGGACTCAAACCGACTCGAAATTCTTGATCTTTAATCTCTTTAGGAATACCAATTTCCATCGTGCGCTACCTGAACGGTTTGTCATGCTTAGATTTTAGAGTCGATCTCAAGAACTGGTAATCGATTACAGGCGATCTGTGAAAATCTTTGGGCCATGACCCCTAGACATCTGACAGCTTTCCTGTAGAATCAGAACAAAAATTAAAGAATGTTTTCTTACCATTTAAATTATTGGAGGGTAGACCCATTAAACTCGCTCTTAGCTCATCCAAACTCTCATCTGCATCCGATCCCAATCAACCTGTCTTGCAGGTGTCTGGGCGCACTCAACTGCAAGGACACGTTCAAATCAGTGGAGCCAAAAATGCGGCTCTCGTGATTTTAGCGGGTGCATTACTTTGTCCGTCGGATTGTCGCATTCGCAACGTTCCCTCTCTGGTTGATGTGGCTCGGATGGGCCAGCTGCTCTCCTCCGTTGGAGTGAAATTTGAGCAACAGGGCGATGTGATCGACATCAACGCCGCTCAGATTTCTACCTCTCAAGCTCCTTATGAGTTAGTCAGCAAACTCAGAGCCAGCTTTTTTGTGATTGGGCCGCTACTCGCCCGTTTAGGCGTAGCTAAGGTGCCGTTACCGGGCGGTTGTGCGATCGGTGCCAGACCTGTTAATCTTCATGTTCAAGGACTGCGGGCGATGGGCGCTGATGTTCACATCGAACATGGTGTCGTTCATGCGGCGGTTCCCGGAAATGGTCGCTTGAAGGGTGCAAAAATTTATCTCGATTATCCGAGTGTTGGCGCGACTGAAACCCTGATGATGGCGGCTACCCTCGCGGAAGGGGAAAGTATTATTGAAAATGCGGCTCAAGAACCTGAAGTGGTTGATTTAGCCAACTTCTGTCGGGCGATGGGGGCAAAAATTAGCGGGGCTGGTTCTAAAACTTTAGTGATTTCTGGCGTTCCCCGTCTGCATGATGTTGATTATTCGATTATCCCGGATCGCATTGAAGCGGGAACGTTTTTGATTGCGGGAGCCATTACCCGATCTGAAATTTTACTGTCTCCTGTGATTCCTGAACATATCACGGCAGCTATTTCTAAATTGCGGAAAATTGGCGTTCAGATTATTATGGAATCCCCTAACTGCATCCGCGTCTCTCCTGGAGAACAACACGTCGCTACTGATATTGAAACCCTCCCCTATCCCGGTTTTCCCACTGATTTACAGGCTCCTTTTATGGCGTTATTGACGCTCTGTGAAGGCAATAGTTTGATCACAGAAACGGTGTTTGAGAACCGTTTGCATCATGTTCCTGAACTGAGTCGCATGGGGGCTGATATTCGAGTTAAAGGAAATACAGCCATTGTTCGCGGAGTTCCGATGTTGTCGGGCGCTCCGGTGATTGGTTCGGATCTGCGAGCTTCTGCGGCTCTGGTTTTAGCGGCTTTGGCTGCTGAAGGTACTAGCACCATTCAAGGCTTACATCACCTCGATCGCGGTTATGAGAAGTTTGAGGAGAAGTTGAAAAAATTGGGTGCGAATATTGTGCGGATTGAGCCTTCTGTTGAACCTGAAAAGGTCTAATTGTCTTCGCTGTTGTTTTGAATCCCCTGCCTGATGGTTTGGGGATTTTTGCTTTTTTGGGGCAAGTGTTGAACAAAAAATCAAGTGTATACACGAGTTAACCCCTACGCACCAGTTTAAGCCCTCAGTCTGGCGTTGTCAACCCCCTCCCAAAAAAAGCCGATTTTTTCACCTGAAACTCCTGCATAAAATGTGATGTTTGTCAATCCCCTAACCTCAGACCTGTAGAGATAGAGGGTAAAACTCGTGCATCGTCAACTTGCATTTTTCCCTTCTACTCCCCTAAAAGCGACGATATTATGGGGTTTATCGGGTGTATTTTGGCAATAAGATAGAACAAGCCTGTAATTTTCATTTTGTTCACTCTACCAGAACCCCGATTCTGCTGTCAAATTCTTGAGAAGAGTTAGCGATAAAAATGTAATCATTCTTAACAAGTTTTTGAATTTTAAAACTATTGATCTGTAATTGATTGGAAAAAGTTATCAGAAAAAGGAGTATTTTAGGGAGAGGGGTTAGGGAAGTTGATCGATAAGTAATCAAATTCGGCTTAAACTAGAAATTGGTTATGAGTTTTTCAACTAAACTGACTTTCGCGTTCCGTTATTATCTTGAGATTGCACCGATTGATTCCTATGACTCTTTCTACACTGCCTTTACTGGGCTTAAAAGCTGATCATTTTCGTCATCCCCTTGACCTGCAAGCGACGAGTTCCCTTAAGCAAATTCCAGGTCTGGATGTATTGGTGCGCCAGTTTTTGGGTTCTTTGGGCGAACGGTTTTTTTATTTGGAAAATATTGCTTCCAGTGTTTTAGTTGGCGAACAGCAACTTCCTGATCTTCATCAATTGCTGTTGAATGCTTGTCAGACGTTGGATTTAGAACCGCCTCAACTTTATATTCGTCAACATCCGGTTCCGAATGCTTATACGTTTGCAATGCGGGGTGAAAAGCCGTTTATTGTTATTCATACGTCTTTAATTGAACTGTTGACTCCCGAAGAAATTCAAGCGGTTATTGCTCACGAGTTGGGTCATCTCAAGTGTGAACATGGGGTTTATTTAACGTTGGCGAATTTGCTGGTTTTAGCCGCAGGACAGTTATCGCCTTGGGGTGCGGTTCTGACTCAAGGCTTACAGGCTCAGATTTTAGAATGGTTGCGGTGTGCTGAGTTTACTTGCGATCGCGCGGCTCTGTTGGCGACTCAAAACCCCCGCACGGTGATGTCTGTGTTGATGAAGTTGTCGGGGGGTTCGCCCAGTTTGGCTTCAAAATTGAATCTGGATGCGTTTTTAGCTCAAGCCAAAGCCTATGACGAGATGAGCAAGGATGAACTCGGAGAGTTGCTCAAACAAGCTCAATCTTCTCAACTGACTCATCCTCTCCCGGTGCTGCGGGTTCGAGAAATTGATCGCTGGTCGAGTAGTTCAGATTATCAAGACTTGCTAAAAGGAAACTTAAGGGTGTATAATGATGAAGTTACCCAAAAGGGCGGGTGGCGAAATTGGTAGACGCACCACACTCAAAATGTGGCGATGAAAGTCGTGAGAGTTCGAGTCTCTCTCCGCCCATATTGCTACACAATATATAGGACAAGAGTTTTCACCATCACGGTATCTCCGATATCATTAGACGTTAATCTCTTTGTACCTTAAGATTGCCCCGGAGTGCTAATTGGGATTGTTCTTCTTCAAAAAAACCGTGATATTACTGAGGCTGAACCAGAAAAACATTGTTTAACTTGGAAACAGAGTGAAAACTTTTTCAACTCCTATTTTTCCATTTTAAACTATCCTATGCGAGTTCCCTCACCCAACTTCGCCTTTCTCCAACAACATGACCCCCAACTGGTTCGCCTCGCAACTGTTGCAGAAGCTTACTTCAAAGAAGACCCCATCACCTGTTTGATGAAATTGCGACAGTTTGGGGAACTTCTCGCCCAACTCGTCGCCGCCAACGTTGGACTTTATACCGACCCCGCAGAACCCCAACTCGACCTACTCCGGCGCCTGTCTTCTAATAACCTCATTCCCGGTAACGTCGAACCCCTATTTCACGAACTGCGAAAAGCCGGAAACGACGCCACCCACAACCTCACAGGCGACCACCGAACCGCCCTCAGTAACCTTAAATACGCCCGACAACTGGGGATATGGTTTCATCGGACTTTTGCTTCTGACAGCCAATTTAAAGCCGGGGCGTTTATTCCCCCTCCTGACCCCACAGAGGAAACCGTTGCAGTTCAGCAAGAATTAGAAAAATTAAGAATAGAAGCCGCCCAATATCTCACCGAAGCCGAACTCGCCAAAGCCAAAGCCCAACAAGAAGAAGAACTGCGACAAATTGCCGAAGAACTCCTCAAAGAAGCCGAAGCGGAGGTCGAAAAAACCTCAAAACGACTCCAACATCTGCAAGCTACCAACGTCGCCCAGTCTCCCCAACGGGTTGAACAGGCTGTAAAACCCGCCCAAGACGCCGAAACTCAAATAGACCTCGACGAGAGGGAAACCCGCCGTTTAATTGACGCCCAATTGCGCTTGGCAGGGTGGAGAGTTGATTCGTCCAGCCTAACTTATTCTAACGGAACTCGCCCCCAAAAATCTGAGAATTTGGCGATCGCAGAATGGCCGACAACTCAGGGACGGGCGGACTATGTTTTGTTTGTGGGGCTTCAGGTGGTGGGGGTTGTGGAAGCCAAACGTCAAATTAAAGATGTTTCTGGGGCGGTTGACCAGGCCAAGCGGTACAGTCGAAGTTATCGAAAAAAAGGGGATGAAATCTTATTAGGAAATTGGGGAGAATATCGGGTTCCGTTTGTGTTTGCTACCAACGGACGGGAGTACCTCCATCAACTCCAAATGCAAAGCGGAATTTGGTTTTGTGATGTTCGTAAACCGGATAATTTACGGCGTTCGTTGAGGGGGTGGTACAGTCCTGAAGGGTTGAAAGCGTTACTTTCTCAGGATGTAGAAACCGCCCACGAACAATTAGAAACCGAACCTTTTAATTATAACATTGATTTGCGAGAATATCAAGTTAAAGCGATTCAAACGCTAGAAGCGGCGTTAGCAGAAAATAAACGCAATTTGCTGTTAGCAATGGCGACGGGAACGGGAAAGACAAAGACGAGTATTGTTTTGGTTTATCGGTTATTAAAATCCAAGCGGTTTCGGCGGGTTTTGTTTTTAGTAGATCGAACTGCATTGGGGGAACAAGCGGCGAATGCGTTTAAAGAAACTCGGTTAGAAAGTTTGCAAACGTTTGGGGATATTTTTGAAATTCGGGAGTTAACAGATAATCAAATTGACACGGATACAAAGTTAAATATTGCGACGGTTCAAGGGTTTGTGAAACGGTTGTTTTATCCGGGTGATGAGACTAATATTCCCAAAGTTGATGAGTATGATTGTATTATTGTCGATGAATGTCATCGGGGATATGTACTCGACAAGGAGTTAAGCGAAAATGAGTTAACCTTTCGGGATTTTTCCGATTATATTTCTAAGTATCAGCGTGTTCTTGACTATTTTGATGCGGTGAAAATTGGCTTGACGGCGACGCCTGCTTTGCACACGACTCAGATTTTTGGTGATCCGGTTTTTACTTACAGTTATCGAGAAGCGGTGATGGAGGGTTGGTTAATTGATTACGAACCTCCGATACAAATTATAACGGAATTATCGGAAACGGGGATGGTTTGGCAACCGGGATAAAATCTAGAATATTTTGACCCTAAAACGGGTAAAATTGATTTAGTTCACGCGCCGGATGAGATAAAAATCGAGATTGAACAGTTTAATAGGCGGGTGATTACTGAATCGTTTAATCAGGTGGTTTGTGAGCAACTGGCTGAATATCTTGACCCAAGTTTACCGGAAAAAACGTTAATTTTTTGTGCAACAGATCGCCATGCTGATTTAGTGGTTTATTTGTTAAAACGGGCGCTACAAACTCAGTACGGAAGTGTTGATGATGAGGAGGTTAAGAAGATTACGGGAACGGCGGATAAACCTTTAGAATTGATTCGGCGGTACAAAAACGAAGCTAGTCCAAAAATTGTGGTGACGGTAGATTTATTGACGACGGGAATTGATGTGCCGGCGATTTGTAATGTGGTGTTTCTGCGGCGGGTGAATTCCCGGATTTTGTATGAACAAATGTTGGGAAGGGCGACTCGGCGATGTGATGAGATTGGGAAAACAGTTTTCCGGGTGTTTGATGCGGTAAAATTGTATGAGGGGATTGGTCTGCTTTCCAGTATGAAGCCTGTTGTCGTCAATCCTCAGATTAGTTTTAGTCAACTGGTTTATGAACTTTCGACGGTGCAGAATGTTCAGGCGTTACCGGAGATTGTAGACCAATTCTTAGCGAAGTTTCAACAAAAGCGACGCTATCTAAGTGGGGATAGCAAAGAACAGCTTGAAAGTTTGGCGGGAATGTCGATAACGGATATGGCAAAATATTTGAAGCGCAGTTCTCCCCGCGAGGTGGTAGAATGGTTTGGGGATAAAAAGGCGATCGCGGAGTTGTTGGATCGAAAAGATGGCGGAAGAAAACCGCTTTTGATTTCTCGCCATGTTGACCGAGTGATTCGAGTTGAACGGGGTTACGGGAAGGCGGAGAAACCGCAAGATTATCTCGACAGTTTCCGTACCTTTTTGAATGAGAATATTAACCAAATTCCGGCTTTGATGGCGGTGGTACAACGTCCCCGTGAGTTAACGCGAAGTCAGTTAAAAGAGGTCAAGTTATTGTTAGATAATGCGGGATATTCGGAAACCAATTTACAAACGGCTTGGCGAGAAACAACAAACCAGGATATCGCCGCTTCTATTATCGGATTTATTCGTCAGGCGGCGCTGGGTGATGCTTTAATATCTTATACTGAAAGGGTGGATAAAGCGATCGCTAAAATTATCGCTTCTCGCAGTTGGACTGAACCGCAACGCAAATGGTTAGAACGCATTGGGAAGCAGTTAAAATTAGAAACGATAGTTGATAAGGCGGCGTTTGAACAGGGACAGTTTAAGTCTATGGGTGGGTTTAATCGCATTAATAAAACATTCGATGGGGAGTTGGAGAATATTTTGAGTGAGATTAATCGGGAGATTTGGGAAGATGTGGGATAATGGAAGATCCCCCTAAATCCCCCTTAAAAAGGGGGACTTTATCCCCCCTAAATTTCCCAGTTTATCCCCCTAAATCCCCCTTAAAAAGGGGGACTTTATCCCCCTAAATCCCCCAGTTTATCCCCCTAAATCCCCCTTAAAAAGGGGGACTTTATCCCCCTAAATCCCCCAGTTTATCCCCCTAAATCCCCCTTAAAAAGGGGGACTTTCAACCCCCCTAAATTTCCCTGGAAAATGGATAATTTGAATAAAACACCCCCCTTTTTAAGGGGGGAGGGGGGGATAAAAAACCTACTAAATCCCCAAAAAAGGGACTTTCAACCCCCCTTTTTAAGGGGGGAAGGGGGGATAAAAAACCTAGAAACATTGCCAACAAATCTTTAAATACTTCAGATTAAAGTGTGAAAATGACAGCAACTACTGATATTGTTCAAAAACTTTGGAATCTCTGCAACGTTCTTCGGGATGACGGGATAACTTATCTCCAATATGTCACCGAATTAACTTATTTATTGTTCCTGAAAATGGCGCAGGAAACCAACACTGAAAACCAATTACCGAAGGGGTTTCAGTGGATAAATTTGGTGGAGAAAGACGGGATAGAACAGCTTAAATTTTATCGTCAATTGCTGGTAACGTTGGGTTCAGAAACGGCAAATACAAGGGTTCAAGCCATATTTGCAAACGCCCAAACCGCCCTAAAACAGCCTCGAATTCTCAATAAACTTGTTACCAGTATTGATGAATTAGATTGGTATTCAGCGAAGGAAGAAGGGTTAGGAAATCTCTATGAAGGGTTATTAGAAAAGAACGCAGGAGAGAAAAAATCCGGGGCGGGTCAATATTTTACCCCTCGCCCTTTGATTGATTGTATGGTAAAATTAATGCAGCCTCAACCGGGAGAATTAATTCAAGACCCGGCGGCGGGTACGGGTGGTTTTTTGATTGCGGCTGACCGTTTTATTAAACAACAAACGGATGATTTATTTGACTACTCCGAGGCTGTACAGGATTTTCAGAAATATCAGGCGTTTTATGGGATGGAATTGGTACAAGACGCCCATCGGTTGCTGTTAATGAATATGCTGTTACACGGAATAGAAGGTGAGGTGAGTTTGGGCGATACGCTTTCGGGTGAGGGCGAACGACTTCCGAAGGCTAATTTAATATTAACTAACCCTCCTTTTGGGACGAAAAAGGGCGGCGGAAAACCCACAAGGGATGATTTTACTTACCCGACTTCTAACAAACAATTAGCATTTTTGCAGCATATTTATCGGGGTTTGCAACCATTAGGACGGGCGGCGGTGGTGTTACCGGATAATGTATTATTTGAGGATGGACAGGGGCGAAAAGTTCGGGCGGACTTGATGAATAAGTGTAATTTACATACGATTTTAAGATTACCGACGGGGATTTTCTACGCCCAAGGGGTGAAAACAAATGTGCTATTTTTTCAACGGGGAACGACAGAAAAGGGGAATACAAAAGCCGTTTGGTTTTATGATATGAGAACCAATATGCCGAGTTTTGGGAAACGTATTCCTCTGACTCATCAGCATTTTGAAGAATTTGAGGGTTGTTATGGCGATGACTGCAATGGAAACAGCCAACGAATAGACTTAGGAGAAGAAGGGCGGTTTCGTTGTTTTAGTCGGGAGGATATTGCTAAACGGGGGGATAACCTTGATATTTCTTGGCTGCGGGATGAGAGTTTACAGAGTGGGGAAAATTTACCTGAACCCGATATTATTGCTGCGGAGATTTTTCAACGGTTACAAAGTGCAACGGATGAGATGGAAGCGTTAATGTTATTGTTGGAAGAAGAATAGGCAAAAGGCAATAGGCAATAGGGGGAATCAGGCAATAGGCAATAGGCAATAGGCAATAGAATAGAGTTTTAACTATAGTCTATCATAGTGTATACACCTGATTCAAAATAACGATTAAATATAACAGAGAAATGATGAATGATGAATTAATGGAATTACCTGAAGGTTGGCAATTAGCAAGAATAGATAAATTAGGAATCATAATTACGGGTTCAACCCCTCCGAAGAAAAAAGCAGAGTTTTTTGGAGATAGTTTACCTTTTTATAAGCCAACTGATTTGGATGCCGGATATAAAGTTACACAAGCAAGAGAATATTTATCAGAATTAGGAGCAAGTCAAAGTAGAGTTATTCCCCCTTTATCTGTATTGGTAACTTGTATTGGCGCGACCATTGGAAAAACTGGATTAACGAGAAATGTATGTGCAACTAATCAACAAATTAATGCTATTATTCCTGAAAAAAATATTTTACCACAGTGGTTATTCTGGATTATTACCAGTCCTCAAGGACAGCAATTAATTATTGATAATGCTTCTGCAACTACCTTACCCATTCTCAACAAAAGTCGCTTTAGTGAATTACCTGTTCCTCTACCTCCCCTCAACGAACAGAAACGCATAGTCGCCAAAATAGAAGCGTTACAGGAGAGGAGTCAACGAGTCAAAGCCGAACTTGTGGCGATACGTCCCCTATTAGACCAATTTCGTCAATCTGTTCTCGCTGCTGCGTTTCGAGGTGATTTAACCAAAGATTGGCGGGAGAAAAACCCAGATATTGAACCTGCGTCTGTGTTGTTAGAAAGGATAAAAATTGAACGGCGTCGGCGTTGGGAAGAAGCAGAATTAGAGAAGATGAAAGCAGCAGGTAAAACACCCAAAGATGATAAATGGAAGCAGAAATATAAAGAACCCGAACCCGTTAACTCTGATGATTTACCCCTATTACCTGATGGTTGGTGTTGGGTTAATTTAGAAGAATTATCAGAAATAGATTTAGGCAAGATGCTAGATAGAGGTAAAGAGCAAAAAGGAAAATTAATTCCTTATCTTCGTAATATCAATGTTCGTTGGGATTACTTTGATTTAGATGATTTGCTAACAATGGATTTTGAAAACCATGAACTTGAAAGGTTTGGTCTTAACAAAGGAGATATTTTAGTTTGTGAAGGAGGAGAGCCAGGACGGTGTGCTGTGTGGGAATTAGAAAATAGCGAGATTAAATATCAAAAAACTCTACATCGTTTAAGACCATTTTTAGAATTTTCTCGGTATTGGATTGTTTATCATTTGAAACTTGATGCTATTCAAGGAACTGTATCTGATTACTGTAGTGGAAGCACGATAAAACATTTAACAAAAGCTTTATTTCAAAAGTATCCAATAAGACTAACTAACCTTAAAGAACAAAAAGAAATCGTCAACCGGATTGACAAACTCTTTAAAATAGCGGATAATATAGAACACCTATACCAACAAACAGAAATTGACTTAGAAACGTTAAATCAATCAATTCTGGCTAAAGCATTCCGAGGCGAACTGGTTCCCCAAAACCCCAACGACGAACCCGCATCAGAGCTATTAGAACGTATTCGCAAAGAACGAGAAACCCACAGCAAACCCGCCAAACAAACCCGCAAAAAACCCCCCAAAACCGACAACAACAATTCAACCCAACTCACATTAGAAGGGATCGAATAACCCCAAAATTCATCTGGCTTCAGTTCTCAAAGCGGGTGGGGGGAATCGAACCCCCATCATTAGCTTGGAAGGCTAAGGTTTTACCACTAAACTACACCCGCAATATTGCAGTCCTACTAATATAGCACAGCTTTTGCTGAAATTGATCAACATTTGCTGAAAAATTTTTCAGATCACTCAGCAACGGGTTCGGAAGCAATAACAAAGGTAGATACAGGTTCATCTATGCCTTTGAGCGGCTGCATATCCGAGGAGAGAATTTCCCGTTTATCCAGGTATTGAGCGACGTCTGCGGATACTAAAATACTATTGGGAGAAGCGACTTCCTGTAACCGAGCCGCAATATTCACCGAAGGGCCAATCGCCGTATAATCTGATCGCTCTTTCGCCCCAAACATCCCAACCACCGCCATCCCCTGATGAATTCCGCAACGAAAACGCACAGGTTCAACCCCATTATGACCAATTAAACTTCGCTCTAGCCAACTTTGGTTTAACTTGTCTAAAGCCCGCAGCATCGCCCGTGCAGAAGCCAATGCACGCCTCACCTGTTCCTGGGGGGGTAACTCCTTGGGTGCGCCATACAAAGCCATTACCGCATCTCCGATAAACTTATCAACCGTTCCGCCATTTTCAAAGACAGCTTGAGTCATAGCGGCTAAATATTCATTCAAAACTTGGGCTATCAGGCGAGATTGAAGTTGATTAGACATTCGCGTAAACCCAACAATATCTGTAAATAAAATCGTCACTAAACGCGGTTCTGGGTTCAAATCTAAGACCAAATCACCTGCTGCTGCAAGTTCCACCATCGGAGGTGGTAAAAACCGTCTTAAAACTGATTCTGTCAGATATCGATTTAACTCTCCTACTCGGCGTTCATTTTCTTTTAAAGCCCGCAGATTTCGCACTTCAGCCAGGAGTTCTCGATCATTAAAGGGTTTGGAAACATAAGCATCTGCTCCCCGTTCAACCCCTTCTATTCGGGTATCTTCATCAGCTTTTGCGGTTAATAAAATAATCGGAGTTCCCCTTAACTCCGAGTCTTCCCGAATCATCCGAATTAAATCTAATCCTGAGACATTCGGCATCATTAAATCAGTAATAATCACTTCCGGGCGATAAGCTTTTGCTTGGTCAAATCCTTCCGCCCCATTCCGAGCCATGACAATATTAAAATTAGCTTGTCGCAAAATATTGGATAAATAGCGGCGCAAATCTGGATTATCATCAACAACTAAAATGATATTTTCTGTCGATTCAGTTGTATAAATAGGAGGAATAAGAGCCATTTTGTTATCAGCCGATTCTTGAACTTCATCCTCACTGAATTCAACTTCAACATCTGCCAATTCTACGGCGGCTCGTCTAGGATTTAACTCGGCTGGAACTTCTAGAACTTGTTCGGCTGGTAAATGAGTAGTTCCGCTTTGTAACCAAATGGTGAATGTTGTTCCTTCACCATAAACCGAATCAATGAAAATTTGACCTCGATGTAAATCTACCAATTCTTTAACCAAAGCTAATCCTAACCCACTGCCTTCATAGGAACGATTCGTTGAACCTTCTGCTTGACGAAAGCGTTCAAATAAATGGGGAATTTGTTCGCGATGAATCCCAATTCCCGTATCTTTAACTTGTAACCGACAATAACTTCCCGTTGGTTCTAGATTGATAAAAATAGTGCCATCTTCTGGCGTAAATTTCATGGCGTTAGACAGCAGATTATAGAGAACTTTATCAAAGCGTTCTAAGTCTAAATATATCGGATCACAGGATTTTAAATCCGTCACCAGTTGAATTCCTTTTTTATCACAATAGGGTTGAAACGATTCAATCGTTTGACGGCAAAATTCCACTAAATCACAAGGACGAAAACTCGGTTGCATTCGTCCAGCATCAAATCGCTGTAAATCGAGTAACTGATTGACTAAACGCAAGAGTCGCCGAGAATTTCTCAGGGCTATTTTAGCTTGTTCATAAGGTAAACCTTGCATCTGATTAACGACTGATTCTAAAGGGCCAATCATCAGCGTTAACGGGGTGCGAAATTCATGGGAAATATTCTGAAAAAACTCAGTTTTTAAGCGATCAACTTCTAGTAATCTTTCCGCTTGTTGACGAGTTTTTTGATAAAGACGGGCTTGTTGTACGGCTAAAGCGGCTTGGATAGCGACAACTTGGACTAAAGTCACTTCAGCTTCCGTCCATTTGCGGATGGCGTCGTTTTGACGCAGAGAAATACTGCCGATAATTTGATCATCTAACAGTAAAGGTAGTACCATTAACGCTTTCGACGGCGATCGCAAAGGAAGTTCAATTAAGTTCCAATCGGGTTTTTGAGTCAAATCATTAATCACGACGGGCTGCTGAGTCTCTAGCAAGCGTTGCAGCACAGGATTTCCCCGAATGGGAACCGCCGACTGAGGTAAACTTGCTGGGCTTTTAGCCTCAGAGGAAGCCTCGTGGGTATCCTCTTCTGACCAGTTTGACACCAAAGAAGTTTCTTGGTGAGCATCATACAAGCCCACACATTGCACAAATTCATCCTCTTTCGTCCACAGAGACAGGGCGCAACCGTCAACTCTCAGGGCTTGTCCAAGTTGTTGGGTAATAGCCGCAAAAATCTTTTGGGGATCAAGACTTGAACGGATCGCCGCCGTGATGGTATTAACGAGTGCTTCCCGTCTAGCGAGTTCTTGGAGTTGTTCGTAGGCGCGGGCTTGAGAGAGGGCGAGGGCGGCTTGATCAGCAACCGTACTCACCAACTGAACTTCGTGATCGATCCATTCTCGCAAATCTTCAACTTGGTGCATGGCGAGAACAGCCATCAGTTCTTGTTGATAAAAGAGCGGTACAATCAGGCTAGAGCAGATATTCGCGGTGCTGTAGGCTTGTTTGCGGGAGTCGAATTGTTCAGAATTGCCTTGAATTCGTTCATCAGTTTGAGCATCTTGGATGATTTCAACGGTTGTTGTTTGCCAAACGAGGGTTTTAAATTCGGAATTGGCAATCCTCAAGTCAGAATCTTTTAAGCCAGAAGCCTGATAAACAAACCATTCCTCGAGCATTTCCCCCTCTTGAAAGGGTTGTAAAATGCAGTAACTCACCTCAAACATTTGCCCAACCGTTTCGACAATCCGTTGCAGCATTTCGCGATAATTGAGAGCTGAACGAATCGTACTCGTAACGGCGTAGAGAAGGGATTCTTGTCGCAGCGCTCTTTTAAGTTCTTCGGTACGAGTTTTGAGGACGTTGTGGGTTTCTAAAGCTTGGTTAACGATCGCCTTGAGTTCTTCGGCTTCCCAGGGTTTAGTGACGTATTTGAAGACCTGACCGGAGTTAATCGCTTCAACTAAATCCTCTACATCAGTATAACCGGTTAACAGAATTCGGATGGCGTCGGGATACTGAGTCGCCGCCAAGCTGAGGAGTTCTGTTCCACTCATTTGAGGCATTCGCTGATCTGAGATAATCACAGCAACATCCTCTTCCTGAGTTAAAATTTGTAGAGCCTCATGCCCACTTTCCGCCCTCAAGACCTTATAAGCACGATAAAACGTCCGATAGAGCAGGTCTAAGTTGTCGGGTTCATCGTCAACAACTAGAATTTTGGGCTTAGATTTCTTGGGGAAATTCATGCACCGCTCTCCTGCTGCAAAAGCGAATGATGTTACTCAAAAGGGTGGACGGGGGCAAGTGATGAGTGATCATCGTTGCCAGAAAAACGCCATTCAGTCAGCATAACGGTTCACCAAATCAGGTATAACACTCTTTGATTTTGGGGGAGTTGTCTAGAATGCACCCATATCAATCATATTCTGATCTATTGTTAATTGGTATCACGCTCACCCTGAGTGCTGTCTTGAGTGCTGTGTATCTTTTTATTCAATGTACTGCGACTCACCCGTTGATTGCTGAATAAGATTGCCCTTTTTCATCGGCGCAATTCTAATGAGTGAATCTAAGATGGGTTACAGTGTTATACCATGAACTCACCCATAGTGAATCCATTCTTCTTGACCTCAACCTCTAATACTCAAGGGGTTTCCGGATATTCTTCCAATCCTTCTCACTTGAGTATCCGTTCGGCTACATCTGCGGATGTATTGCCACTCACCGAAGTCTTAGCGGAAAGTTTCCACTCTCGCGAAGGCTTTTTCGGCTGGGTTTATCCCATCCTGCGTCTGGGAATTTATGAAGATTTACGCAACCGTTTGGCGAGTGGAACCGATCATTATGTTTGTCTGGTTGCCCTGAACGCCAATTCCGCCCGCCCCCAAGTCCATAAATCGCCGCTCACGCCAGAAGTCTTAGTGGGAACGGTAGAAATGGCATTGCGATCGCCCAATGCTTGGATCGCTTCGGGATCTCGCCAGTTTCCCTATTTATCGAATCTGGCGGTTCATCCTCAGTATCGACGCTTGGGAGTCGCCCAACAGTTACTCAGTCGCTGTGAAGCGATCGCCCGTCAATGGGGATATTCTCAATTGTACCTGCACGTTTTAGAAAACAACTCTCCTGCTAAACGGTTGTATTTCAAAGCAGGTTATCGGTTAGCCGAAATTGATCACAGTTGGAATCCCCTACTGTTTGGCCAGCCAAGACGACTGTTCATGCGGAAAACCCTGAATCGTTAGCTGGTGGTTTGCTGTTTTTGCGCGACTCGCAAGATTTGACCTGCTAAAATGGCGGCTCCAAATCCATTATCAATGTTAACGACTCCGACTCCCGCCGCACAAGAGTTTAACATGGTTAACAAGGGTGCTAAACCGTTTAAACTGGCTCCGTAGCCGATACTGGTCGGAACAGCAATCACCGGACAGTCGGCTAAACCCGCCACGACACTGGGTAATGCTCCCTCCATTCCCGCGACTACGATTAAGACATCTGCTTCTGCGATTAAATGCCAGTTACTCAACAAGCGGTGGACTCCGGCGACTCCCACATCCCACAGTCGTTTGACGGGAAAACCGCATAAATTCGCAGTCACGGCGGCTTCCTCAGCGACGGGTAAATCGGCGGTTCCGGCGGTCAAAATGGTAATGGTTTGAGATGATTTGGTCTGCACAATTGCCGGAGTAATCGCACAAATCCGAGCAGTCTGGTAATAACATAGATCGGGGATTTTGGCAAGTAATTTCTCATAGACATCGGCTTCAATGCGAGTTGCCATTACTGTAGTGTTATGTTGTCGCATCGCCTGAATAATTTCGATGATTTGCTCGGGGGTTTTACCTAGCCCCCAAATCACTTCAGGAAAGCCTGTTCTTAGTTTGCGATGGTGATCAATCCGAGCAAAATCTCCCACAGGTTCAAAGTCAAAATGTTTAATTTTTCTGAGTGCTTCTGTGGGACTCATTTGACCGTTGGCGACCGATTCGAGTAAATCTTTTAAAGCGTCTGGATTCATTTTAAATTTTAACTATTCTTTTATTTTTAGCTCGTATAGATTCCAGAATGCACCACCTAACGGAGTATATTCTAAATTTTCAATGCGATCGCGAATGGCTTCAAATGATAGGGGATTTACCATATATAAAAAGGGCAGTTCCTCTGCTGCTATCTGTTGAGTTTGACCATAAAGTTCTTGGCGTTTTTCTTCGTCTAACTCTTGAGAGGCTTGTATATAAAGAGCATCTATTTTTTGTTCCCAGTCAGACGGTTTCCAGCCGACAATATCTTCCTGTCCGGGTTGTGGGCCTTGATTAAAACTATGTAATCTTCCGTTAACTGACCAAATGACATAACCTCCATGCGGTTCAAAACCGCCTGTAAATCCTCCCAAATAAGCCTCCCAATCTCGACGTCTTAATCGAGCGACAAAGGCGTTAAATTCTAAAGGCTGAGTAAAGACTTTAATTCCCAGTTTACCTAAATCTTGAGTGATTTGGGTTGCCATTTGTGATCGCACTTTCATTCCCGAAGCAATTAAAATTGTAAATTGCACGGGATTCCCATCGGCATCCAATAATCTACCATTTTCGGATTTAAATCCGGCTTCTTCTAGAAGCTTCTTGGCTTTTTCTGGATTATATTGATAGGTCTTTAGTCCGGCTTCGGGTGATAAATAATAAGGGCTTTGTACCGGAATTGCCGAATGTTGTAAGGCTCCTAATCCCAAGTAAATATTATTTTTCATCACCTCTCGATTAATCGCATAATAAATCGCTTGTCGAAAGGCTTTATTATTAAACCAACGAGATTTAGCCGTCGGAACAAACGGTTGATTGGTTTTGGCATCTTTGCCTTGATTTTGATTAAACGTGAGGAAAACTGTTCCCGTATCAGGGCCAGAACTATAAATCGTATATTGACCTCGCTTTTCGTCCGGTTTTAACAGGGGATAAGCTTCTGCTTGTACATCTAAAGTATCTAAGGAACCCGAGCGAAAATTGAGCAGTTGAGTATCCGTACTTTCCATAATTTGCCAAACAATTTGCTCAATAAAGGGTTGGGAATTTCCCTGTTTATCTTGGCGCCAATAATAGGGATTTTTTTGCAAAATGACGCGCTGATTTGCTGCATAACTTGCCAAACGATAAGGCCCATTTCCAATAATTTTATTGGGGTCGGTTTCTGTTCCCCAAGTCGTTAAAAACAGGGGATTTCCCTGAGCATCAAGGGTACGAACCGATGAGGCTAAAGCATGAGCTGGTAATATTGGTAAACCGCCAGCGTAGCGTAAAAATGGCGCAAAAGGTTCAGGAACCGAAAATTCAACGCGGCGATTATCGAGCTTTTTCACGGTGGGATATTGACCTTTTTCCCCCACTGCTAAAATATCGGCGGTTCCACTGGGAATTTTATCGTTGAGATAGATTTCATTGTAGGTGAAAATAATATCATCAACGGTCATCTCTTCTCCATCTGACCACTTTAAATTGTCTCGCAAGGTGATGACGATTTTTTGTCCATCGGGAGAAACGTTCCAAGATTCTGCGAGTCCGGGTTCTAGTTCACCGGTATAGGGATTTTCTCGTAACAATGAGTCGTAAATATAGCCAAAAATACTATAGGCTGATTGATTGAGCGGATAGTTAAAGGTTCCTGGCCCACTGGGAGTCGGAACGACTAAACGAGATGGAAGGGTCGATGTCGCAGGGCTACAGGCGGCGAGGGCGATCGCTAAAATTGCTGCGATCACCATCCCGAGTCCACGATGCCAAATTTGAGTCAAAGGATATTTCATTCTGAAGTGTGTTGAACCTCTAAAACCGAATCAAAAATTACGGTTTCAGATTCTCAGGAAATGTTTCCAAATCCTGCATTCGATTTTCAGGCACAATGACCTTAACTGTCGATTCCCAGGCTGATCATCGCTCCGACAATCATTTCTCCTAAAAAACCTGTTGTTTCAGGTTAGGGCGTAACTTTCTGGCTGACCACCAGTAGATCATACTTTGAGAATAAAAGAATGATAACACAAACCCCGTCTCCGATTCCCCGTACAACCAAATCTTTGATTATGGTTGCAGTACCCAAGGGAGGCTTAGATGGAATTTCAGATGTTACAGACGTCTCTACTGAAGTTCTAGCAAGGCGACAGCATAGGCGGCGATTCCTTCTTCTCGTCCCACTGGGCCTAACTTCTCGTTGGTTGTGGCTTTGATACCGACTTGTTCGGGTTGGATCTGGAGAACTGTAGAAATGCGCTCGCGCATTGCTGAAATATGAGGTTTAAGTTTAGGTCGTTCAGCGACAACGACAGAATCAATATTCCCGACTTTCCAACCCCGTTGTTGAATCATTTGATGGACTTTATCGAGTAGAACTAAACTGTCTGCGCCTGTCCATTTTTCATCGGTTGGGGGAAAGTAGAGTCCGATATCGCCGAGACTGAGCGCTCCTAACATTGCGTCCATGATAGCGTGTGTTAACACATCTGCATCACTGTTTCCTAAGAGTCCGCGTTCGTGTTCAATGTGAATTCCACCTAATATTAACGGTCGTCCCTCGACCAGACGGTGGATATCATAGCCGTTACCGATACGAATATTCATCAGGGTTATTGAGCAATCGCTTCTTTACATGAGTTCATTATCTGATAAGGGCGGTTATCCGTGAACAGTTACCACTACTGCTCACCATCTCCCCATCTCCCCATCTGCCTGTCCCCTGTCCCCTATTTCATATTTTGTAAAAAAATGTTGCAGCTTTTCAGTCGATATGTTAAATTTTGTATAGGTCACAGAAACAACAGAGGAGTTTTTAGACATGGAAAACCAAGAAGGTAAATTTGGATTCACTGAGTTTGCAGAAACTTGGAATGGCCGTCTAGCGATGCTAGGTTTTGTGATTGGAATCGCAACTGAGTACCTAACCGGTCAAGGTATCCTTTCTCAAATTGGCTTAATGTAATTCCATGGAAGTCAGTTGAATTGTTTAGTGTTGCCATACACAATAGTTGAGCTATAGTTGATCAGGTTTCCGGGAGTGATCCTTCGGAAACCTTTGTTATTGAATGATTTTTATAAAACGATAAAAAACTCCTCAAAACTGGAACGCAAGAGGAGTTTTATTATTAGTTGAGTTTGTGTTTTGAGTTTTTCCTTGTCTATCGTAGACTTGATTGCTCTGGAAAATAAAATTTGTACCAGCTTAACAACCCACACAACATCAAGATTTGAAGACTCCAGTGTGTGAACGCAAATCCCCATACAAAACAAGCGAGTCCCGTTAATCCTGCTAAAACAAAAGGGATATCTTCAGACGTTTGTAGATAGACCCAGATGGAGCCTAAACTCAAGGCCAGTAGAATCAAATAAACCCCGGGCATGGTTGCCACCTCCTCGGGAAGCTGTAGATAGTCACTCGGGTAAGATTGACTATTTTTAGTATATATTTAAAGGTAAAGCCAAAACATAAAAAACAGATTAAATCAAGAAATATTGTCACAAAACTTGATACTTAAGATTACAAAACTTGATACTGGATATCTGGACATTTTCTCCGTCAAAAGGAGGATGCGAGATGGGATTTTGTTCAGGTAAAGTCTAAAAAGACAGTTACACTCAAGCCCAATCTAAAATTTTTTCAACTAAAGCTCCTAAACTCAAAGGTTCAAAGGGTTTAGTAATCACTCCACTCACCCCAGACAGAACAAATTTGCGATGTTCTTCAGCTTGTACTTGTGCTGTTAGTAAAATCACGGGGATGTGCTTGGTTTTTGGGTTTATTTGTAGCTTGTGAAACGTCATTAATCCATCCAATTCTGGCATCATTACATCCAGGAGAATAGCGTCGGGTAGTTCTTGACTTGCCTTGAGTATACCCTCTTGACCCGATTGAGCGGTGATCACTTGCCAATTTAAAATGAATTCTAAACTCATTTGGGCAACTTCGCGAATATCGTCTTCATCATCAATGAGTAAAATACGTTTAGTCATTATGCTCACAAGTTAGAAAACTCTCTAATATAGACGATAATAGAAAATTTAAAAAGTTTATAATTGATTCTGAGCCTCAACTGTTATAATCTGTTGGATAGCTATTTTTCGATAGAGCGAGAAAAATCACCTCAAGTTATCTAGACTATTTTAAGTGATCAATGACAGTTCTGACTAACGCTTCTAGAGATTGCGCGGAGTCTGACGACAACTGACCAAAAGCTACATTTTACTCATCGAAAACTCGACTTCAAGTTGGCTCCCCAAATTTTTTCATAAATTTTTAATTTTCGCTTAAGATTGATCTGGGGGGGAGTGAGAGAATTCAAAAACTGCATCAATCTCATTCAAGCATTGAATGATCCTCTTGAATTCTGACTGAATTTTCGAGAAGATATTATCAGTCAGTCAAGGGGTGACACTCCAAGGGAATGCTTTGGTCTGGGACAGAAAACCCGGGGTTAAACTCCGAGAAACGGACAAAACTCCAAGTTGCTATTTTTGCACCTTAGACAATCATCTCAATTGTCACCATTGTATAACGAGTCATTTCACATCAAAGGCAGGGTATGAACAACACTACCAAAAATCAGTCTCAAGATCTCCTCCTCGACATCGCCTGTGAGGAATTTAACTTTGAACGTTGGGCTAAAGCGGTAAAACCGCAGTTAATCGCGGCATTGCGAGGAAATTTTACGGTTACACCTAAACTATGGCAGCAGGCTCAGGAAAAAGTAGACTAAACTTATCTAGACACATCTGAACTGTCAAACTCATTCGCTCTAAAAACAGAACTCCTAAAAAAATTTAGACAAAGTTTGATCTCTGGCGGTTAATAACGCTAGAGTTTTTTTGTCGGTTGAAAATTCCTAGCATTGAGTTCTTCTAACATGAATAAAGTTGCCGTTGCAAAGGTTTTTACATGGTCACTGGGATTCTTTCTATGGTGTACACCCCCTACAGGGGCAGAATATCTAAACAATTTAGATCGATTTTTCGATTCTCCCGCCCTATATGCCGTCACTTCTTCCCAACAGAGGATCTTGCAAAATCTCAAAAGTGCGGATGTTGTGTACTTAGGAGAAACTCACGATCAACTCAAGGATCATCTTGCCCAACTCAATATTATTAAGGCATTATACCATAAAAATTCTCAAATCGTCATTGGGCTGGAAATGTTTCAGCGTCCCTATCAAGAAGTTTTAGATCAATATATCGCAGGTTCAATCAGCGAAACGGAGTTAATTGAGAAAAGTCAATATTTGCAACGTTGGGGTTTTCCCTGGCAAAATTATGCTGAAATTTTGCGGTTTGCGCGGCAAAATAATATTCCAGTTTTAGCTTTAAATACTCCCAGTGAAGTCACCCGTAAGGTGGCAAAAGAAGGCTTAGGAAGCTTAACAGATGAAGATAAACGCTATATTCCGCCTCTGAGCGAAATTCGCACCGATAACGCTGAATATCGGCAAATGCTGCAAGAAATTTATCAACAACATCATCACGGACAAGGAAATAGTGCAGCTTTTGAAAACTTCTTTTTAGCTCAAGTGCTTTGGGATGAAACGATGGCTGAAACCATTGCAAAATATCTCAAGAATCATCCCAAATCTCAAGTGATTGTTTTAGTGGGAAAAGGTCATATTATCTATAACTACGGAATTCCCAGTCGAGTTGAACGGCGATTAAGCGATCGCAATTTAGTTCAGCGTTCGGTTATTTTTTCAACGACAACCGAAGAATCTGTTTCTAATAAAACTCCGATTGCTGACTATATTTGGTTAGTGGAATAAAGGCAAAATCGAGTTAGTTTTTAACATAAAAATCTCGGTTTCCTTTGGCATTCATCGCTTCTCCTAAGCGATTTAACCCATGAACATAGGCAGCCGTTCGCATGGAAATCGCAAGTTCTTGAGAAATACGCCAAATTTCTTCAGTTTCAGCTATCATTTTTTGTTTGAGACGATGATTCACTTCTTGGAGTGTCCAATACAACCCAGCCCGATTTTGCACCCACTCAAAATAACTAACGGTTACGCCTCCTGCATTGACTAAAATATCAGGAATCACTTTAATTCCTCGTTCTTCTAAAATCCGATCTGCTTCTGAAGTGGTTGGGCCGTTTGCCACTTCAAAAATATATTTTGCTTGAATGTCTTTGGCATTTTCAGAGGTGATTTGATTTTCCAAAGCAGCCGGAATCAAAACATCTACATCTAAGGTTAAAAGTTCTTCATTGCTAATCACATCATGTTCAACAATATTACAAACAGTTCCTTCACAATAGACGGCTTTAACGCTTTTATTGGATTCTTTAAACTGTTGAACACTGGGAATATCTAAGCCGTTTTTAGAATAAATTCCCCCTTGAGAATCACTGACGGCAACGACTTTATATCCGGCTTTGGCGAGGAGTTGGGCGAGAGTTGCGCCTGCATTTCCAAAGCCTTGAACAGCAACTTTAGTATTAGGGGGAAATTGACTCAATTTTGCCAGAATTATTTCGATTACAAAAAAAGCCCCCATTGCGGTTGCTGTATCTCGTCCTAAACTTCCCCCTAATGCAATGGGTTTCCCGGTAACAACACCCGGACAAAGTTGACGACGAATGATGCTATATTGATCCATCATCCAGCCCATAATCATTGGGTTGGTGTAAACATCCGGCGCGGGAATATCAATATCTGGGCCAATAAAATCGGCGATCGCATCGACATATCCGCGACTCAAGCGTTCTAATTCGAGTTTTGAAAGTTCTTTCGGATTAACCGTAATTCCGCCTTTCGCACCCCCAAACGGTAAGCTTAAAACGGCACATTTAAAGGTCATCCAAAAGGCTAAAGAGGTGACTTCATCAAGGGAGACAGAGCTATAGTATCTCACCCCTCCTTTGGTTGGCCCTCTGGTGTCATCATACCGCACTCGATAACCTGGAAAAATTTTCAGTGAGCCGTTATCCATGCGAACGGGAATGGAAACGATTAAACTTGATTTAGGATATTTCAGCCGTTCGATAGTATCTTCGGAAAGGGAAACGTAGTTTAAAGCGCCTTCGAGTCTTTGGCTGGCATCTGCAAATAGCGTATCAGACATGGTTGAGGATTAACTGAACTGTATGGTTTAACTCATATCATGGCAGTTCTAAGTTTCATTGGACTTAATAATCTTGCAATAAAAAGAAAGAGAGCCTATCGATCACCAGGTCTAATTTGACAATTGAACTTAAATGTGTATTTTAATTGTCGGATAAACTTTAACTAAGATTTTAGATATTCTTTTCATTTTTTATTGAACAAGAACTAGCACAATTTGAGCAGAATATGTAAAATTGGATTAAGGAATTTACCCAAAGTCGGTTCGTTTAGATGATCCGAATCCGGTTGTTTCAACTTAAGGATATTACGATTATAAAATTCTGGTTGTCTCTCATCCGAAATGATGATCCACTACTTACCTAGATCCCATTATGATAGAACTCCTGGCTGCTCTGTCTGCATCAGCAGCCGCAGGGATGAGAATTGCTTTACCCTTACTTTTAATTGGTTTACTGCAAACGGATTTGTGGGAGCGTGTTCCTTTTTTGTCTCGTTTCTCTCCCCAGTGGGTAGTGGGAGTATTAGTCAGTTGGTCGCTGTTTGAACTGTTCGCCTCTAAAAATGTACTCGGACAGCGAGTTTTAAACTTGATTCAGCTTGTTTGTAGTCCGTTTGTGGGGGCGATTATGGGAACTGCGATCGCCCAAGCCACAGAGGTTCCCGGATGGCTAGTGGGGTTAATTGGAGTAACGGGGGGTTTATTGGCGTTAGTCTTGCAACTGGTACAAGTCGGATGGTTTTACCGTTTGCGAGGTTTACCGATTTGGGCGATTTTTTTTCAAGATCTTCTCTGCATTTCCCTGGTCGTATTTGCCTTTGACGCGCCACAACAGGGAGGATTAATCGCCCTATTGCTGTTGTGGTTAGCGATTCGCAGTTCCAAAGAATGGTATCAATGGTACACCGCCCAAGCCTCACCCAAACAACGCCATCGTCCCCGTCGTCACAAACGCAATCCTGATTAAGCCACAGCGTTTAGAGTAAACCGACTAAATGCAAGGGGCCGTGACCTGTAATTAATTCAACTACAACGGCAACAATCCCAATCATTGCCAAACGCCCATTCCAAACTTCGGCGGCGGTTGTCATTCCCCATTCCCAACGTTCTTGGGGGTACATTTTTGTCTTTTTAGGAGGATGAGCCACTTCAGCAAATGTAATTTGAGGTCCGTCTAAAGCTTCAATCACCATATCGGCTAAATCTTCGATAAAAACCGGATGAGTATTTAAAGCCGGAACCCGATAAAAGTTTTTAATTCCAGATTCTTCAGCGAGATGACGATACTCCATGTCAATTTCTTCGAGAGTTTCGATATGTTCAGACACGAAGCTAATGGGAACCACCATCAGGTTTTCTACCCCTTGTTGAGCGAGTTCAGGGATGGCTTCTTCGGTGTAGGGTTTGAGCCACTCAACCGGGCCTACTCGACTCTGATAAGCCAGAGTATGAGGGTTTGGACGATTGAGGGTTTGCATGATTAACCGCGTACAGTTTTCGATTTCAGTCTGGTAGGGATCACCCGCTTCTTCAACATAATTGACGGGTACCCCGTGAGCGCTGAAAAATAGATGAATGTGTTCAGAATCTTGACAGTGATCAAGTTCTTCAGCGATTAATTGACTCATCGCCTGTAAATAGCCCGGTCGATCATACCAAGAGGGAATCACTGTATAATTAATTTTTTGCAGAGCCGGATCTTCAGACCAAAGTCGTTCTAACAGTCTGAAGCTAGAACCACTGGTACTGATCGAAAATTGGGGATACAAAGGTAAAATCACCAGTTGTTCAACTTGGTCTCGCTTGATTCTGACGAGCGCTTCTTCGGTGAAGGGATGCCAGTAACGCATTCCCACATAAATTTGAACATCATGCCCTTTTTGTTGTAACTTTTCCTCAAGGGCGACAGCTTGTTCTTCCGTAATGCGTCGCAGGGGTGAACCCCCGCCAATCGCTTTATAGTTTTCTTGAGATTTGCTGTAACGCAAGGTCGAGATTAACCAAGCCAGGGGTCGCTGCAACCAACGAAAGGGCAGACGAATGATTTCCGGATCGGAAAATAGGTTATACAAAAAGGGGCGGACATCTTCTAGTTGCTCTGGCCCGCCCAGATTTAACAGTAAAACTCCGACTCGTCCCATAGCGGTTTGTGATCCCCAATTTTTAATCTTTGTTACCTATTTTAATAATAGTAGCCTGATATTGGGGCAAAGTCGATAGTGAAAAAATGCAAATATTTTAGATATGGCAACAATTTTAAGAAGTCTCAGCTACCGTTATCAATGGCTTTACGATACGATCTCGGGTCTGGCTGCCTTGAGTGTAGGGGGAGAAGCCCGTTTTCGGCGATTGGCATTGGAAGGATTGCCTATCAATCCTAACACGAAGGTCTTGGATTTATGTTGTGGGAGTGGACAGGCGACCGAGGTTTTGGTTCAACGTTCTCAAAATGTTGTGGGGTTGGATGCGTCTCCTTTATCATTAAAACGCGCTCAACACAATGTTCCTACGGCTGAATATGTGGAAGCTTTTGCTGAAAAAATGCCCTTTGCTGATGATCAATTTGATGTGGTTCATACCAGTGCGGCTTTACATGAAATGAACCCGGTTCAGCTTGGGCAAATTTTAGAGGAAGTCTATCGGGTTCTCAAGCCAGGAGGGGTGTTTACCTTGGTTGATTTTCATCGCCCTAATAACCCATTATTTTGGCCAGGAATTGCCCTGTTTTTGTGGCTGTTTGAAACGGAAACGGCTTGGCAATTGTTACAAACAGATTTGATGGCGTTACTGTCTGAAGTGGGGTTTCGGGCCAATTTATCGGAAGCGCAGGGGGCTGATTTTCCCCAACAACGGCTTTGTGCCGGGGGTAGTCTTCAGGTGATTCAAGTTCAGAAGCCTGGCGTGAACGGATATCTCTCTCAAGAGTGATTCCTTAAATTCAGTTAACTGAATCCGGGGAAAATATTAAGGATTGCAACAAGAACTGTTTTGCTTGCCAAGTTCGTGATACTAAATGGAAACTAAGATTCTTAATCCGATTTTGTAAACCTCTAAAAACAAAGGAGAAAGTCAATTGATTTACTCAGAATTAATCGCCGCTACAGCAAACACCGTCACGACTGTTTCTTGGAGTCCCAAGACGGCAATTGTGATGATTATCTGCAATATTGTAATGTTTGCGGTTGGTAAATTTGTGATTCAAAAGCCTAATGTTGGCCCTGCACCTAACACCTTTTTAGGCATGAGTTTAGCTGCATTAATTGGGACAGCTTGTTTAGGTCATATTGTTGGTGCGGGTGTGATTCTTGGACTCGCAAACGTCGGTACTCTTTAGATTTGATTTGACTCTACTCTAGAAACCCGGTTTCTCAAAGAAACCGGGTTTCTGTTTGGGGTTTCTGTTTTTATTTTAATGATAATCTTGACCTGAACCATATTTCCAAGCTTCTAACCAACGATGATAGTAATATTGCTGGATGGGTGATAAGTTTTTAATCGAAGGTTCTCGGTTTTTTCCCAGTGAAAATAACGCAGTATAAGCCCCTAAGTTAAAATAGTGAACAGTCCACTCTAATAAAGGCGTTAACCCCACTTGTGGAATCACTTTAAATACAATATCAGGATGAGAAATACTGGTTTTAAACAAGGTTTTGGCTAAGGGGAAAAACTGCACAACATCTTGTAAAAAAGGTTTGAGAACCCCATCGCCTAATTGTTCCATTTCTTGAAATACTGCGGCTAATAGATTGTTAATGGTATCGGGGTTAATCGTTTGATGAACGCCCACACTCATCGAACGTTGAAACAGCCAAGTTACAGACAAACTCGGTTGATAAGGTTGCAACAAAGTTAACGCATTTTGATCGAGACATTCGGTTTTTAAAGCCTCTTCAATTCCCACTGTTAATCGTTTTAAATGACGCACCATTGAACCAAAGCCGCCAAAACTTAAAGGAGATTGACTCGCACTACTATCTCCAACCGGAAGTATTCTATCCCAAGGTGTTTTTAACGGACTATTTTTATAACAGGGGAAAAAGCCAAATAAAGCCCGTTTAAATGTGAGTTGATGGAGTTCGATGTGTTGATATTCGGGTAACAAGCGTAAATATTCTTCAAAAAAGAATTCTAAACTAAATCGTTCAGGATGAGCATCTATGTAGGTAAATAAATACGTTGTGCGTCCATCTTTGGCGGGAAAAGCTTCCCAAAAATATTGACATTGATTTTCTAAAGCCGTGAACGAGGCGAAAATATCCCCCGTTTCATTGTTAGAATATCCGGTTGCACAAGTTCCCACAACTAAACACACCGCATCGGGTTTTTCCCCTTGTCTTGCTTGTCGAACAATTGGCGAAAAATGCCCCATTGCATCTAATAATAATCGGGTGTTAATATTGAGTTTTGATTCATCTTGTTTAGCAGTAATTTTAACCCCATTCGGATGAACCGTTGCGGCTTCATAAACCGTATTTTCAAACAGTTTACCGCCTGCTTCTAGAAAACGAATTTTGAGGGTTTCCAGTAAATAAACGGGGTCAACTCCAATATTCAGAACATCTTTTACCCAAATATCTGGACTATTCGGAAAACTCAAACGAGCGGGATTATATTCGGTAGAAATAGCTTGATTTAATTCATCAGGTGAAAGTAGATTTAACTCTAAAAAAACATCTAATTCTTGACGAGAAATATTCCATTCTTGTTCTCGTCCTTTTAAGATTCCCCGTTCAATTAACGCCACTCGCCAACCCCGACTCGCCAACGAAGCGCCGATTAAAATGCCCAATGTTCCGCCACAAATTGCCAGATCATAATCGATAGTTCCGAGGGGTTCAGAATTGCGTTTAACCGTTTGGGGAATGGGAAGTTGATTGTTTTTCAGCGAGTTCCACAGATTGTCTGCATTTCGCAGTCCGTTGAGGGGATTTCCCGGAATTTGAGTGAGAATTTCTTCAGTTAGAGACATAGAAGTTGGAATAATACACTATTACTAGGATAGAAGATTTTGCAGTGATGGCGATCGCGAGTCACAAAAAAGTAGAATAGACAATACCTATCCTACTGAGAAGCAATTTATATTTATTAAAGCTGCTTGTCAGTTCAACCTCTCTGTCTAGGGAACTAGCGGGGGAAAATCGACTGTTCTGTTTCAGGATCAAACAAGTGAATTTGGTCAATCGTGATCGCGATCCAAATCTTCTCTCCCAGACTCACTTTCACCTCCCCCGGAACTCGCAATTGTAGGGGAGAAAAAGCAGTCTCTTCTCGGGAATCTAGACGAACCGATAACAGCGTTTCATGTCCTAAAATCTCAATTCGTTCGATCTGAACAGGTAGATTTTTCGGGGCAGCGCAACTGATTTTCAAATGTTCAGGTCGCACTCCCAAAATTAACGATTGACCCTCAAAAGCTTTAAGATTAAATCCCCAACGCTCCGGTAAAGTCAGACGAAACAAAGGATGCACAATCAACAACGGGGCTGAAAACTGAACCGTTAAAAAATTCATCGGCGGAGAACCAATAAATTCGGCAACAAATCGATTCGCCGGACGATGATATAACTCTAGAGGTTTTGCCACCTGTTGAATTTGTCCTCGGTTCATCACCGCAATTCGAGAACCCATCGTCATCGCTTCCGTTTGATCGTGAGTCACATAAATCGTCGTCGTCCCTAATTGACGCTGCAACTCGACAATTTGAGCGCGAGTTTCCGTCCGCAGTTTAGCATCCAAATTAGACAACGGTTCATCCATCAAAAAAACCTGGGGATTACGCGCCATCGCCCGTCCTAAAGCCACCCGTTGCTTTTGACCGCCCGAAAGTTGTTTCGGGTATCGCTCCAAAAGGGATTCAATCTGCAATAATCGAGCCACCGCCAACACTCGAGCCGCGATCGCCTTTTCACGCGCCGAAAGATAACGTAAACGGGGTTTAAGCGATCGCGTCATCGCCACTAATAAATCCTCACCCAGCGATCGCAAAATCACCGGAAAATCCTGGGTTAAATTAACAGGTTGTTTGTCTTCAACGAACTCGCCGCTCATCCGTCGCAGTCCAAAGGCTAAATTATCATAAACCTTCAAATGAGGATAAAGCGCGTAATTTTGGAAAACCATCGCAATATCTCGAGCTTTTGGCGGCAAATCATTCACCAAAGTTTCTTTGATCCAAATATTGCCACCCGTGAGAGATTCTAACCCCGCAATCAACCGTAATAACGTGCTTTTTCCACAACCAGACGGCCCCACCAACACCATAAACTCACCATCATGCACCGTCAAGTTAATCCGCCGCAAAACCGTCTGAGGAGACATTAAAACCTCACGGGGTTGAGGTTCTCGCTCGTCAACGTCGCTCCTGTGTTGCACCGAGACAGAAGGAGAAAACGTTTTATAAATATTTTCTAAGACAACCTGCGCCATCCGTTAAACACCCACAGCCTTTACAGTTTACAGTGACCAGTAATCAGTGACCAATTTTTTACAGTGATCAGTTATGCAGTAATCAGCGCGTTCCTTGCGACGGGCGCGGTTTCCGGCAGCAAAGTTCGGGTATAGAGCACAACGGACGTTCCCGTAGGCGCTTCGCCGTGCCGTTAGGCTAGGGTCACTGTAAACTGTAAACTGTAAAAGCTGGTCACTGCTCACTGTTCACTGTAAACTGTAAAAGCTGTTCACTGGTTACTGTTCACTGTAAAAACACTCCAGAACGAACCCCAATAATTTTTTCTCCCGAATTCAATTCAAATAAGCAATCGCCCATTGCATCTTGATCTTGAAGCCTGAGTTCATTGATCGCAAAACGCAAAACACGATTTTCATTGGTCAACAAATAAGCCTGTTGATTGGGATTTACTGATACCATCCCAGCTAACGCATCCCTTTGACCCTTAAACTGGAACATCTGAGTCCCAATAGAACCGCGAGTCGTTGGACGAACCCGTTCCATCGAGATCCGTTTAGCAAACCCCAGTTGAGAAACCAATAATAAACTCCCCTTCGCAGAAACAGTGACACAACTGACCAACTGTTCTTGTTTGCGTAAACGAGTAGCCTGGGAGCCTTGAGCGGTACGTCCCATCGTCGGTAACTGTTCATCATTAATCGGTAAACTCATTAATCGTCCTCCCGATGTCGCCAACACCACCCGTTCCCCTGGTCGAGTCAAATTGACATAACCCAGTTCATCTTGATCCTTCAACTTGATAATTGTAATACCCCGATTGGTGAAATCCAGGAACTCCGACAGAGATAATCGCTTAATTTTCCCCTGTTGTGTTAGCAAAATTAAATCCGTTTTGTCAGGATGTTCAGCCCAGATAAAAGGTGCCAAAATTAATTCTTGAAGACTGCGAAATCCATCTTTAGTCGCCGAGGTTGGGAGTAACGTAATTAATGGCGTTCCCCGTGAACGATTAGAAGTCGTGGGAATTTCACCAACATTGAGCGGATAAGCCTTCCCGGTGCGAGTCAGAATGGCTAAATTTTGACCTGTTGTGGTCAAATAGCTGCTGACAATAAAATCATCATTTTCCTCAACGGTGACATCAGACGTATCCGTTTTACTGCGGCTTTTAGAGTCTACGGTTTTCGCAGGTACACGTCGTACATAACCGCGATGGGTAAATTCCAGAACAGTTTCTTCCTCGGCCGGAGCAAGGGGTTGTAAAATTTCCGTAGAAGGACGAGTTTTAGATTTAGACGGTTGAGTACGAGTGCTGCTCTGGGGTTGTTCTTGTTGATCTTCAGCATCTTGAACAATAATGCGAGTTCGTCGGGGATCGTTGTATTTCCGCTTGAGCGATCGCAATTCTTTTTTCAACGATTTCAGGAGTTCAGGACGTTCATCGAGTAACCGTCGCAATTGTCGAATTTGTTCGCTGAGTTCATCAAACTCATCCTGTAACTTTTGTCGTTCCAAACCCGTTAAGCGTCGCATCGGCATCGCTAAAATCGCATCCGCTTGGGCTTCACTCATCTGTAAATCACGTTCGAGGTTGATTTTTGCGGTTCCACCATCGGGAGCATTTCGCAAAATATCAACCACTGCGTCTAAATTTCCCAAGGCATTCAGCAAACCCTCAACAATGTGACAACGGCGAACAGAGGCATCTAACTCGTGAGTATACTGACGAATCAGCGTGTGTTCGCGAAAATTGAGGAATTCTTGTAAAATTTCTTTGAGGCTCAACTGGCGGGGTTGTCCGTCTACCAACGCCAGAAAAATCGCCCCAAATTTTGACATCAATTCTGTTTGTTGGTAGAGGTGGTGTAAGACCACTTGGGGAGAGGCTTCCCGCTTCAGTTCAATCACGACTCGAATGCCATCGCGATCGCTCTCATCTCGGATATCAGAAATCCCTTCCAAGCGTCCGGCATTCACCAAGCTTGCCATTTTTTCAATCCAACTGGCTTTATTCACCTGAAAGGGTAATTCAGTCACCACAATCGCTGTTTTAGTGCGACGTCGTTGAGCGGTAGGCACCTGTTCAATTTTTGCCACCCCCCGGATCACAATACTGCCCCGTCCCTGGCTGTAGGCTTCTACAATGCCCTCTGTGCTAACAATTTCGCCGCCCGTCGGAAAGTCAGGAGCCGGAATAATCGACCTCAATTCTTGATCCGGAAGATCAGGATGATCAATTAAAGCCACCAAACCATCAACCACTTCACCCAAATTGTGGGGCGGAATATTCGTTGCCATTCCCACCGCAATTCCGGAACTGCCGTTGAGGAGTAAGAAAGGCAACTGAGCGGGTAAAACCGTCGGTTCTTGTTGAGAGTTGTCAAAATTACTAATAAAATCAACTGTCGCTTCCCCGACTTGGGTTAGTAAGCCTTCATTTCCAATGGGTGCGAGGCGAGTTTCCGTGTAACGCATCGCCGCAGGGGGATCATTATCCACAGATCCAAAATTGCCATGTCCAGCCAGTAGAGGATAACGACTGGAAAACTCTTGCACCAATCGGACTAAGGCATCGTACACCGATTGATCGCCGTGAGGATGGTATTTACCCAAAACATCTCCCACGACTCTGGCACATTTACGATAGGGGCGATCCGGTGTCAAACCCAACTCGTGCATGGCGTACAAAATTCGGCGGTGAACAGGTTTCAATCCATCGCGGACATCCGGCAACGCTCGCCCCACGATCACACTCATGGCGTATTCGAGATACGACTGTTGCATCTCAGTATGGAGGGGAGTGGGGATTACTTGCCCGGAGAGTAGGTTTAATTGTCTAGCCATGAGGAAGATCAAGTTGAGAGTTTAGCGTTGGTAGAGACTTGCTATAGAGCGCGTCTAGACACAAATTGAATTCAAAGAAGGGATTGAAGACTGAATGCTTACAGCACTCTGTTTCCCTATTATGGAGTCTGGACATCGAGATCTGAAAATTTCAGCTCACCAATCAAGTTAGCTTAGGGGTTCAGACTGATGATCAATTGGAGGTTAGAGAAGTTGAAAACGCCGATCACATTTTGAGATCAGATACCGTTGCTGAAAATCTAGACAGTCACTAGAAGTATTTTTCGTTAGACTGTTCAGGGTTAATCCTGTCAGTGATCTGAGTCCGGTTGTGCGATCTGACTAGCCCCCATTCGGGGTTAAGAACTGAGCGTTGAGACTGGATCAAGTTGGCTTGATTGTAGAAAACGACTGGGGACAATTCGTTTTGTCAGATCAAGTCGTTTACTCTAAGATCAAGCAAGACCTAAAGTGCTGTCAACTATCATGTCAAAAATTTGGAAGGGGTTCGCCCTGTCCTGTAGATCTAAAATAATCGCCTGATCACTCAACTAAGGCGGCTTAAAGGTCACAGTCAACCCAGATAAGAGCGCAATTCTCAATTGATTTTGAGGTTAAACTGTTCTTCTTTGTTCCAAAAGGACATAATATGATGGCACATCATTCATTTATCGGAGAGTTTGTCCACCGGGAGACTCAGATGAAGACCGTTCTGATTGTAGAAGACGATCCGGTTAATGCCCGTGTTTTTTCTAAAATCCTGACTAAACGGGGCGGGCTGGCTGTTAAGCATACAGAAAACGTTGACGAGGTAATAAAAATAGCTAAATCTGGAGAGGCTGACTTGATCTTGATGGATGTGTCTCTGGCCCGCAGTGTTTATGAAGGCAAGGCGGTGGATGGGATTAAAATTACTCAATTGCTCAAAGATGATCCGCAAACCGCCAAGCTGCCGATCATTCTGGTCACGGCTCATGCGATGGCCGGCGATCGCGAAGATTTCCTGGCTCAAAGCGGTGCTGATGATTATATCTCTAAGCCTGTGATTGATCACCAGAAATTCGTCGATAAAATTAAGTCACTCTTAATTGCCGATGAAGATTGAGTCATAAACAATTCACCTGCGGCCTGGTGTCTCCAGGGTTTTGCTCTCGAGCAATGCTGATATCTCTGTGAACAGCCATCAGGCTGTTTCACAAGAGGTTGAATTGGCTGACTCGCCGTTTGCTGGAATTTTCCGATGCCGATCGCCTTGCTATTGGGGAGACACAGATGTAGGTGAATCTTTGAGTTGGGCTATCGTTTCTTGCATCTGAGGAGTACCAAGAAACTTCTGAGTATCATTGAGTAAGCGATCACCCCAAAGATTTTCCTTGAGAAATTCTAGATCCGCATAGCGAGCATCTAGTTGCAGAGCGGTTTGTCCCATTGCTAAACCTTCCTGCTGTTTTCCTTGAGTATACATTGCCACTGCCATCGCCAGCAGGGGTTCTGCTGCTTTTTCATCGATGGAAATTGCTTGCTGCCATTTCTCAATTGCCCCTTTGATGTCTCCCATCTCGTAGCGGACTAGGCCAACATTATTAATTGCTGGCCAAAGATTTTTTTCCTGAGCAAATGCTTTTTCATACTGGGCGATCGCTTCTGGGTAGCGACCTAAGCGATAATAAGCATTGCCTAAATCAAATAAAGCTCCCGGAACATCAGAACGAACTTTTAAACCCGCTTCAATTTGATCAACTGCTTTTTGATAGTCCCCTTGACGAAAATAGGCTTCTCCCAAAACAAATCTAACGGGAGCATTTTCAGGATCGAGAGTTTGCGCTTGCTGGAGGGCTGCTATTCCTTCGTCAATGCGCTCGACTTGAATATAGAGGCTACCGAGCAATGCCCAAGTCTGATAGCTCTTGGGAGCAAGCTGGGTGGCTAATTCGGCTCTGGGGAGAGCCAATTGATACTGCTGAAATCGAGTCAGTTGGGCTGCTTCTTCAATTAAGCCTAAGCCTGTTTGTTCGAGTTGTTCAGGGTTGAGTTGTAGGGTGTACGGGATCAGAGCTTGACTGTTGGCTGGACTGGCGACACTCCACAAACTGAGACTCATCAGTACGGAAATTAGGGAAGTCCGATTTGGCACGGCTTTGAAACAGATTTTGAATGTTTTCTTCTTATTCTTATACCATCTTAGAGAAATCCGCAAAATTTTGATGCTGTTTTGACTCATTTATAGACATAAGGATTCGTCAGTTCTAGGATGACGTCAAATTGGAAATTTTCCACTAGATCTTTTAAAGCTTTGGCTAGGCTAGAATGCTCACTGGGGATTTTCTCAATCAACGATTGAAGTTGGCGATCGCTACATTGAGCCGCCGCGTAATAAAGTTCCTTGATCCAAGCTCCTGGCATCACGGCTAAACTTTGAGTACATAGGTTTTCTTGACCCTGATATTTTTTCGAGGTCAATTCTGGAGCTGTATTTTCTCTTTTGCGATCAACTTTTACATTAATATCAAAACTCAAAATAGAGCCATTACCGACTCCCGAGTGAGCTATTAATTCTCCCCCCATTACTCTAATGAATTCGTGACAAATAGACCAATTTAAGTCGATAACATCATTGAAGTTAGCATTTAAAGTTGATTGGAATGGGTTGAACAATAAACGAGAAATAAACTCATTCTTAATCTCTGAACCCGTATTTTCAACTTCAAAATGCAGGGTAATATTTTCTGAATTTTCATCCAAGACTAGAGTGGGAATTGCTCGTAATGTAATGATTCCTGTTTCGGTTAGTTTGATGGCATTACTAACAAGATGAAGCAAAATATGACGCAATTTAACGTCATCTGCATAAATATATTGCGGTAAGTTGGAACTCCACTCCAAAATTAATTGTAAATTCTTCGCTTGAGCTTTAACTTCCAAGATCTCTTTAATAAAGCCGAGTAACCGATGTAAATCAAATTGACGCTCATTCAACGTCATTAAACTAGCTTCTAGTCTAGATATGGCGAGAATATCATTAATCAGAGTCAGCAGTTGTTCTCCACTCCGATGAACAATCTTAATATTTTTTCGATGTTCTTCTTGTAGACTGGAATCGGCGGCTAAAAGTTGAGTAAAACCTAAAATGGAATTGAGTGGAGTTCTGAGTTCATGGCTCATAAAAGAGAAAAAATTACTTTTAGCTTGATTCGCCATTTCAGCAATTTTTTTGGCTTTTTCAAGTTCAGCCGTTCGCTCTATTACTTTTTGTTCTAAACAGCTATTTAACTGATGCAAAGCTTTATTTTGTTCAGCTAGTTTTTGCTGTTGATAATAGCTTCTCAGGGCTTCTCTAACAGTTAAAATCAAATCATTTTCTTCCCAAGGCTTACTAATATATCGGTAAAGATTTGCATAGTTAACCGCTTTTCCCACATCTTCTACGCTGGCTTTGCCGGTGAGAAGAATTTGTAGGGTTTGAGGAGATCTTTGATAAACTTGAATTAATAAATCAACTCCCTTCATATCCGGCATAATTTGATCCGATATAATTAAGGGAATATCTACTTTTTCTTCTTGTAATTCTGCAATAATTTCTAAGGCGATTTCAGCCGTTTCAGCAGCTTCGACTGCGTAACTTTTTCCAAATTTTCGCTTGAGTGTTTCTGCTAAACTTCTCAGTAAAAAAAGTTCATCATCTACACAAAGAATGGTCGGTGTTTGCATCTATTTGCTTCAATTTAGATTCGCAAAAGTTGATTGATTTTGAGAAGTAAATGTAAAAAAGCTCATTATTCTTTTTCCGGTATATTCCTAGTTCAAACAATTTGGCAACCCTGTTCAAACTAGGAACTCAACAGAGATTTCAATTCAGCTATTTTCTAGCTTTATTTTCGTCAAATCGGTGTTTCAGTCCGAAAACTCCCAAGGTCAACAAGCCCAATATTGAAGAGGGTTCAGGAATAGAACTAGCGGGAGTTGAATTGATATCAAATCCAACGATTTGAAAATCTAATCGAGAACGGGCTTGAGCTTGATTAGGATTGAGTTGATTCCAACTGATCCGAGCCGTTCCTGCTAAACTTGAAATCAAGGTATCACTTGTCCAAGCAAATCCATTCAAATCTGTTCCATTCTCAGGTGCCAAACTTTCGCTAAAAATCCCCTGAACATCGATTCCATTCACCTGATTAACGGCAAGTTTAATCTCAGTTCCCGCTTCAACAAAACCTGCTTCTGTCTTCGCAACCGTTAACAGAGAAAAGCCTTCAAAGACAGTCTGAGAATTGGGTAATACCGAATAGGAAACTGGGTTAAGATTTTCCACCCCAAACGATGCAGTTATCCCATCCCAATTCAGAAACCAATTGACCTCAACCCCATTTTCCCAGTCCCAATAGATTTGACCTGTATTATCAGCTTGCGCTCCATTTGGCCCAATCGCAAATTCATAGTCTGCTCCTCCAAATACTCCCGCTCGTCCTTCTACTTTCCATCCCAGCGAAGTCCAGTCCGATGGAACAGAGGTTACAGGTTCAAGCTGTAGAGCGCTAGCGCTTTGAGTCAACCCGACATTCGCCAGAGTTAAACCCAAAGTTGCGGAGAGCGCAATGAATTTATTTTCAGTGATCATAGCACTTGTTTGAAGTTAACGCCTCAAACTTAAGTTTAGCTAACTGAGACTCAGAAATTCGCGTCTCCTTCGTTAATTTTTGCACAATCTCAGAGGGTTTGAATATTTCACCTCCAAGAAATCAAATTTAATTGTTAGCCGAGGAGACTGGGTAGAGTTAGAGGAACGAAGGGAATTTTAGAGAGAGATGTTACAGGTTTTTAATAGCAATATCCGACAGTCAAGTATAAGTTCTTTTCCAGTCTAATCTACTTTTGTTTGATCACAACAACGGTCATATCATCAAAAACTTGTTGCTGACCAATATATTGCTGAACATCTGTCACAATGGCTTGTCGAATGTGTTCAGCAGAGTTTTGATGGTTTTTGAAAATCACTTCACATAACCGTTCTAAACCATATTGATCACTCTCAATATTTTCTGCTTCGGTAATTCCATCCGTATATAAAACAATCACATCTCCCGGATTTAAAGAAATTGTTTGTTGAGCAATAAATTCAGAAACATCTGCATCTAACCCAATGGGAAAACCTAAATCAACGGTATCAATTCGTTCAACTTCACCATTAACTCTCACTACAATAACTTCTTCATGTTGACCACTTAATTGAATCGAACGATTGGTATAATCAAGCAGTGCTAACGTCATATTTTTACTGGAACTCATACGCTGAATATTGCCATACAAAGTGCGATTGAGAATATCTAAAAATTTCACCGGATCAGTTTCCGAACTTTCCTGTAAGGTTCGCACGGCTGTTTGTGCCATGATCATCAATAAACCGCTTTCTAATCCATGTCCGGTTACATCTCCGATGCCAATTTTTACCTGATTATTGTATTGTAAAACGTCATAATAATCTCCGCCTATTACATCAGCAGGTTGAATAAAACTGGCAATTTCTAAGTCTTTGATTGAGGCTAATTCTAAAGACTTTGGTAAAACCATTTTTTGTAATTTTTGAATCACTTCTATTTCCGCCGATAAACGCAAATTTTCGGCTCTTAAACGACACATATTAATCTGATTGGCAATCCGCGCCAGAAGTTCATCTTTAGAAAAAGGTTTTGTCAGATAATCATTCGCCCCGACATTCAAACCGATAACAATATCTTGAACTTGGGTTTTTGCCGTGAGTAAAATAATCGGTACTTCAGTGGTCGGAAAACGTTCTCTAATTTTTTGAGTGACTTGATAACCTGTCATTTTAGGCATCATCACATCCAATAAAATAATATCAGGTTTATATCCTTCCTGAATCAAAGCTAAAGCTTCTTCACCATGACTCGCTTGAGTAATAGCATAATGATGTAGGGAAAGTATATTCACCAAAACTTGTAAATTAATCGGTTCATCATCTACAATTAAAACCGATATATTGGAATTTTTATTGTCAATATTAATTGATTTTGTTAATTCAATCTCAGGCTTCAAGGATTGATTTACTTTGTTTTCAGGTTCTAGCTTCATGCTAGATTTAGGTAATATTTCTGACTTGACTCCTGTCGAAATCGGTAACGTAAAAGAAAATATTGAACCTTCATTGACACGGGAAGAAACACTAATTTTCCCTCCATGTAATTCTACCAATTGCTTGGTAATCGCTAAACCTAATCCTGTCCCCCCATATTCCCGATCTGTTGTCCCTTCCGCTTGTTCAAACGACTCAAAAATCCGTTCAAACTTATCTTCTGAAATCCCAATCCCCGTATCCGAAACAATCACTTTTACAAACTTATTATCTCCTTCTAAATCAACCGCTTCAGCTAAGACTTCTACTTGACCCGCAGGTGTAAATTTTATCGCATTTCCAACTAAATTATGTAAAATCTGTTCGAGACGATTTTCATCCGCTTGTACAAGAGGAAGATCCGCAGAAACTGAATTCATCAATTGTAAATTCTTCTTCCCGACAATCGGTTTACTCAGAGTAATAACCAAGTCTGTAATTGCGCGTAAATCAACCGCTTTCAGTTGTAAATCTAGATTTTGGTGGCGAAGTTTAGAAAAATCTAACAGATCATTGACTAAACTCGACAAACGACGACCACTAGAAACAATCATCGTTAAATTAAAGTTTGTCTGTTGTGAAAGTTCACCCGTTGCACCCTCAATTAAAGACTCAGCAATCCCAATAATTCCATTCAGAGGTGTTCGCAATTCGTGAGAAGTATTTGCTAAAAATTCATCTTTGAGTTGATCAAGACGTTGGAGATTATTATTGGCTTGTTCGAGAGCTTCTTCCCGTTCTATTAACGTAATTGTTGCCAATTCAACCGCTTTTTTCAAACGAGTTGGCGCACTCACTAAAACAAACACTAACCCCCCCGCTAATATTGCGGTAACACTTCCACCGAACCCTAGCCAACCGGATAACGGAGAATCAGTTATCCATCCCTTCTTAGGAACGGCTGCTAACTCCCAAGAACCATTCGGTAAAGTAATAGAAGATAGAACGGGATTTTGTTGGAAAATTGCCCGATCTCCGAAAAAAACTTCTCCTTGTTCACCGAGTCCATCTTTCCCGCGAATCGCATATTTTATAGATGATTTTTTTTCTAAGAGTCCCGCTTCTTTAAAGAGCGTATCTTGATCAAGAATAATCCCTGTTAATCCCCAATAAGAGCCACTTTCTGGCGCTTGATTGGCTGGGGTGAGAAAAATCGGAGTTCGCGCAATAAACGCAACACCCCCTTCTACCAAACAAGACTGTTGATTATTCTCAGAATTGTTAGTAGGAATGCGGCGAGCATCTGGGGGACAAATATCAGAAATTTGGGTCATTCCGACGAGGTTGACGGGTCCTGCAACAATCGTTTGACGATTTTCGATAGCACGTTCAATGGCTTCTCGTTCTTCGGGGATAGACATCGGACTAAAGCCAACAGCAGCTTCATTTCCTTGGAGGGGATAAATGTGGCTAACGGTATTGTCTTTGTATAGTACAACACTGCGAATCCCTAGCTGTTCGGCAATAATCACTTGAGTTAAGCGTTCAAAGGTTTTTTGGTCAAGGTTGGGGTTAACGGTAGAAACATAGGCGACTAATCCCCGAGTCAGAAATAATCGCTGATTCAGGGCTTTTTCAAGGTTGGCTCTGACGGTACTAAGTTGCGCTAGGACTTTGGCTCGATTTTGTTGCTCAAACCGTTCTCGTTCAGTATGTTCTACCCATCCGACTGTCGCCAAAATAGCAATTCCGGTGAGGAAAGCAGCGAGGGTTGCTTTGGTATGATCGCGATGGAGGGGATGCTTGAACATAGGAAAGTGCTAATCAATCAGATGCCGTTGAAAACTGAAATCGATACAATCCACTTATGTTTAATTATCGTCAAACCGACCCGATCTGGAATATTTTTGATACACAATTGAGCAGAAGATTCATTCAATAGGTCACTCCCCTGCTAACCATCACTCCGCCTCTAAGGGTACTGCGACCGTAATCTTTGATTCGGTCGTAGAGGAATTAGAGGACGGGGTGTTTTGGGTTTCGCAGATATACTTCTTCACAGTTTCAAGATTTGCGCCACCAGTAGAAGATACAAAATAACCAATCTTCCAGAACACTTTCTTGTAAAAGTAACAGTCACAATGTTGTGAGAATTCTTTTCTAATTGCTCGACTGGTAATAGTTTTTAGGTTGTTAGCAAACGAACTGATCTTTACTTTGGGGTTGATATCAATAAGCAGATGGATGTGGTCAGGCTCTCCGTTAAATTCTCTGAGTTCACAATCCCACTTCTGGCATAAGTCTCGGCTGATTTCCTCAAGTCTTCTGAGAATTTCACTGTTGATGACTTTTTTCCGGTACTTGGTGACTAAAACTAAATGAATCGAGAGGTCATAAACTGTTCCTCCGCTTAACTTGCGTATTGGCATGACTGTATGCTATCATCTCAAACAGTCCTATCCTAGCAGGCTTCTTTGTTACAGGTCAATGCAGACAGCTTATCGGTTCAAGATACAGCCGCATAGAGAGCAAAAAGCAATGCTGTTAGATTGGCAGCACAAAATCGGCTCTCTATATAATCTGTGTCTGAGAGATCGAATTGATAGTTACTACCAGACAAAAATACTGGGTAATTACTGTGATTTAAAAACCCAAGCCTCAGCTTGTCCATTAACTTGTTCAGTTAATAAGTCAGCATCGTTAGGAAATCCCTGGAAAACTGAAAATCAGAGTTGTAGACGTTCAAACAAAAAGTTCAATCCTAGACGGACAGCTTACGAAATGTACTCTTCTCTGGCTACTGAGTGGAGACAGACAAAGCCCTGGTATTCTACTGTCAGTTCTGATGTTCTCCAACAGTCTTTGAGGCATTTAGACAAGGCTTTTATAGGCTTTTTTAAACACGGTAGAGGTTTTCCCCAGTTCAAACGTCACTATGATGTCGGGATAGAATTTAAACCAAAAACAGTCAGAATAACGGGTAACAGAATCACCTTTCCTGTTTTAGGACAAATGAAGTTTTTTCTGTCCCGTGAAATTCCCGAAACTTGGGAAGTAAGAACTGTCACTCTCAAAAAAGAGGTTGACGGTTGGTACGCCTCAATTCTTTTAAGAGATGAGACTGTACCTGATTTTCCGGTAAAGACTGAACAAGAAATCAAGACCTGTATTGGTGTTGATGTTGGAATCAAGAAACTGGCATCTCTAAGTAACGGTGAACTAATCGCTAACCCTCGTTTTGATAAGCAGTCCGAACGAAGATTGAGAATTAGGCAGAGACGTTTAAACCGTAAGAAAAAAGGCTCTAATAATAGAAAAAAGGCTGCTAACCGAGTAGCTAGAGTTCACCAGAGGAGCCGTAGACAAAGACAGGATTATCAGTGGAAAGTAGCCAAACAGATTGCTGAGTCTGCTGATTTGATTGTGTTTGAGGACTTAAATGTTAAGGGAATGAAAGCTAGATGCAAACCTAAGTGGAATGAGGAAAAACAACGATATCTCCGAAACAATCAATCAGCTAAATCTCAACTGAATCAAGGGATATCAGACGCTTCCTGGTATTCTCTTCAACTCAAAACCAAGTATCAAGCGAGATCCTTAGGCAACTGGATAACTGAGATTAACCCCAGAAAGACTTCTCAAGAATGTTCTCAATGCGGTTATGTCAGCCCCAAAAATCGTGATGGTGAAAAGTTTGTGTGTGAATCATGCGGTCATCACGAAGATGCAGATATTGATGCGGCAATTGTAATCGGAAATCGTGGAATTAAACTTTTAAAACTTGGTTCAACCAAGCTACTGGTGGTCAGCCAGAAAGTCACGCCCAAGTCTGAATCAACAGGCTCTCGCAAGGGGAATAAATCACTACTGTTGGGTGGTGAGTCTGGGAATCCGCGCACAAGTCAAATCGGTACAGTTATCGTTGTTTGATTTGTTGGAATGGAACAGTGGGTAACTACTGTCAGAATCTAAGACCGTAATTTAAAATTCGGTCTTAGAGGTTCAATCTTGAGAATATTGCTATTTTTCATCTAAAATGCACAAAAACAAGTATTTGTCAATCTATAAAATTAACAAATTGATTGACAGACTCAGATTCACAACCGGGAAAAGTAAGCTTCTTGCAGACCAGTGTTAATATCGATTTATCACTTGTATCCTTGAATCAACGGTGACACTATCGACTGATCCAATGACTTTGGCAACAACGCTTGCAAATCGGTGGCGTTCCCAACTCCAGAACGACTACCCAAACCACAGTAGCAGCACAAGCGAAAGTATTATACAGTGGTTGCTAGGGTCAAATTTGGCGGCGTTGGAAAGCTTTACACCCACTGAACAATCAGCCTTTGAACAAGGGGTAAACTTTCGCTATCGTGTCTTGCAACAACGCTATCTAGACGTTTCCCCTGAACAAGCCTATCGCAACTTGATGAAGCGATTGGGGAGTTTAGTCATTTTACGTCAGAAAATTCAGGCTTGGGTGGCGACCAGTCGAGATCGTCAGCGAAATGTGGTCGATGTCTTACAAGAAGTGATCCAAGAAATGCTGAATAGCGATCGCTACCTACAGCAGCAACTTCAATGGATCGCGGAATGTACAACGGATTCTCGCTTGCGAAATGCTCTGTTACTCGCGAGTTTGGAAGAATACTGTCTGCGACCGATTCGCAATCAACCTCTATTAGTTTATCGCTTTGTTAACTATTTGCGTCGTTCTCAACGGGGGGGATTAACCCAAGTTCCGACAGGTGAGTGGGTGCGACAAGTCTCAGAGGAGATGATTTCTGATGAAACCGAAGAAAGAATTAGTTTGCTTGATGAACAAGCTGTTGCTCAATACGAAGATAGCCAACAACTCGAAGAACAGCAAATTCAACGTTTAACGGTACAAGCCGAGTTTGAAACCTACCTCAGAGAAAAAGTAGATCCGATTGCCGCTCAATGGTTACAATTGTATTTGAAAGGAGAGTCTCAAGAAGCGATCGCCCAGGCGTTGAATCTGCCAATTAAGCAAGTCTATCGTTTACGAGAGAAAGTCAGCTATCATGCTGTTCGGAATTTTGCCTTAAAACACGCACCTGAGTTAGTTAACGGTTGGTTAGGAACGTCTTTGTCAGAAAACCGTCTAGGCTTAACCCCCAGTCAATGGGAAGAGTATTGGCATAGTCTGACTCCGATACAACGTCAACTGATAGAAGATTTGATAGCAGGTCAAACCATTGAAGCGATCGGCAAACGTCTCAACTTAAAAACGACTCAAGTTCTCAGTGAATGGACAAAGCTTTACTTGAATGCTCAAGCGATTCGCAATCGATAAATGCTGCGGTCAATGATAACAATGAATGTCTTTTGAACAGGAGATGAAGTTGAAAAATTCAGTTCTTCAAAGTGTTTCTATTAAAGCAATTGAGCCTAGAGTTAAAAGCCTGGGGAAGAAAGATCAAACTTGAGGAGTTGACAGATCCGATCAAATATCCTACTCTAAGCGTAGAACTTGAGTTGAGACTGTAGAACGGTAGAGTTTTGTTGATATAAATACTCAAAGTCAAGCCACATCTATTATCCAAGAAATCTGGAGGAAAAAAGCAAATCGATGAGTCGATCAATGTTAGCCTCTGTAAAGAATTGGAAATAAATATTGCGAAACCCCAAAATGATTTGACTGATTGCTGCTGATCTACTTAAAGAGCATATAAAATCTAAGTATACTGAACCATAACAAGATTCTTTGATAAGTACAAGTAAGGGTTTTTCGTCTACTTCTAAATTCTTAATAAGTTCAAATTTGAATTAATGGTCATCCTATAGCATATGTATTTACCTAGTAAAAGAGTATTGAGTTCGGCGATTACAGCACTGCGGTTTGAAGACCAGATGGAAACGATTCTCCACTGGGCAAGTCGCCATGAGAGTCGTATGGTGTGCGTGGCGAACGTTCACATGGTCATGGAAGCCTATTGGCAGCCTAAATTTGCTCAAATTCTACACAACGCCGATCTCGTCACACCCGATGGAATGCCCTTAGTGTGGATGTTAAAGAAAATGGGCGTTCCTCAAGATAGGGTGGCGGGAATGGATATTTTATTAAGATTATGTCAGTCAGCCCCTTCATACTATGTTAGCGTTTTTTTCTTGGGATCGGAAACTCAAATTTTACAGAATATTGAAAATAGACTGATTCAAGACTTTCCTAAGTTGCAAGTCGCTGGGTTACGTTCTTTACCCTTTAGACCCCTCAACCCGGCTGAAGATGAAGCTGTTATTCAAGAGATTAATGATAGTGGTGCTGGAATTGTCTTTGTGTCTCTCGGATGTCCTAAACAAGAGCGGTTCATGGCTCAACATCGGGGAAAAATTAAAGCCGTAATGATTGGAGTGGGAGCCGTTTTTCTGATCTATGCCGGACTGCTGACTCGCGCACCCATCTGGGTTCGAGAAGCCGGCTTAGAATGGTTCTACCGTTTGGTACAAGAACCGACTCGGCTTTGGGAGCGTTATACTCAGACTATCCCTCCTTTCGTTTGGTTAGCCGTCAAACAATTGCTGACAGAATCTCAACAGGATCAACTCTATTCCCGACTTCCCCTGTATCGACCCGTCGGCGAAATGTTATTAGAAGCAGGCCTACTTTCTAACGAACAAGTTTCTACTATCTTACAGGCTCAGGCAGAAGACCCGAAACGGCGCTTTGGAGAAATTCAAGCTCAACAAGGGTGGTTGAAACCGGAAACCGTAGACTTTTTTGCTGAAGAAATTCCTCGTTTAGCAATAGAAAAGCAAAAAAAACCCATCGGTTATTACTTAAAATCTGCCGCTCTCCTCAATGATGATCAAATTGACATCATCCTTAGAGAACAGCAGAATAATCGTTTACGATTTGGAGAAATAGCCGTTCAAGCCGGATGGATAAAACCAGCCACGATTAATCTCTTACTTGAATATATGGAGCCTCGATACCTCCCACAAGAGGATTATCATTATCACCTCACAGCCGAACCCGAGACTCCCCAAAAATCCCCTATTCACGGTGGCTAAAAGTAGCTCAAAATCTAGAGAGAGTTAGAGAAACCTGATTAAGTTGGGTTATCCTCTAACCCTCTTTTCACTTTGATTTTGAACGGTTATAAGTTACTTTGAATTAGCTCCCGATACAAACTCTTGGGTTGAACACCTTGTAGGTTTTTGACCAGTTCTTTGTGCTTAAATAACTGAATCGTCGGCGTTCCATTCACTCCCGCATTTTGAGCAATTTCAGGATCTTGCTCAATATCAATCTCAACAAAGTGCATCTTACCCTCAAACTCATCAACCACCTTATCTAATATCGGCTTCAGACGGTGACAAGGCCCGCAGTTGGGAGAAACATATTTCACCATAATCAGGCGATCGCTCTGGTGGTACAACTTCCGCAGCGCATAACCCCCCAGATGACGAGTGGCTTGGGGGTCAAAGCTTTCCTCAGTATCGGCTACACTTTCTGAAGGGGTTTTTTCTTTGGCGGGTTCTGGGGTTTCGGCTTGCTTAAATTCCTGCACTAAGCCATTTGCAGATAACCACCGTTCTGCTAACATTGCCCCCATACAACCACTTCCGGCGGCAGTAATTGCTTGACGGAACTCATGATCTTGAACATCTCCCACCGCATAAACCCCTTCTACAGAGGTTTCTACACTGCCATGTTGGGTGACAATATAACCCGTCTCGTCGAGTTCAATTTGTCCTTTGACAATTTGAGTATTAGGAGTGTGGCCGATCGCATAGAATAACCCACCCGCCGGGAGTTCGGTTTGTTCACCTGTTTGTCTATTAACTACCCGAACTCCTTCCATTTTGCCATTCCCGAACACATCGACGGCTTCTGTATTCCAGTGAACGGTGATTTTCGGATGTTCTAATACCCGTTGCTGCATAGCTTTACTGGCTCGGAGTTCATCTCGACGCACCAACAAATGAACGTGAGAGCCGTATTTCGTCAAATAAACCGCTTCTTCTGCTGCCGTGTCGCCGCCCCCAATCACTGCGAGTTCAACCCCTTTGAAAATCGGACTCGCTCCATCACAAATCGCACAAGCCGATATTCCGTGACTCCAGAATTTCTGTTCACTGGGTAAATTTAACCGTTTGGCGGTGGCTCCTGTTGCCAATATAATCGTATGGGTTTTGACTTCTCGTTCGTCTGAACGCACGGTAAACGGACGTTGACTCAGATCAACTTCGATCACGTCTTCGGTGTACAACTCGGCTCCCCAACGTTCCGCTTGAGCCTTCATTCTATCCATGAGTTGTGGCCCGGTGATCCCTTCTGGAAAGCCCGGAAAGTTCTCAACTTCGGTGGTGGTCATGAGTTGGCCGCCGGGAATTCCACCCATTTGATAACCTTCAAACAGCACAGGCTTGAGGTTGGCTCGTCCGGCATAGATGGCGGCTGTATAACCCGCAGGCCCCGAACCAATAATCACAACGTTTTCGACTGCTGGATTCGTCATTGCCCCTTATTTAAACTCATAACGACTTCGTTTAAGACTATTATAGCGAGTCTTTGGTAAGATTTCAAACGCTAAGACGTTGAGCCTCTGCCTAAGCGAAAGACAGTTCTAACGATTAGTCTACAATTAATATATCCCATCGCTTCAGTCGCTTTAAAATTGTTTTGGCACTCAGAAGTAAACGAACCGAATCAAAAAGTAACGAGAGCAAAACTTTATTCCTCGAAAAAATATTGACCGCCATGAAACAATCTGATAGTATTAATAGAATCAGCGACAGTCTCAATCTCAAAAGCCACTACACTCGAAAAAATTGCTAATCCCGTCAAAAGAATATCAGTTTTTGTTGTAAACTTTTACCGGAAACCACCAACCGACACAATGCAAAGAGTTTTAGAACCGGAAGTCATGGATACTTGGGAGGAAGCTGTTGAGTATGATTCAATGGACTTCACCGCAGTTAATACCGCCTTTGCGGAACAGAGTTTGACATTAGGGCCACAAAAAGCCCAAGTTCTCGATGCTGGAACCGGAACCGCTCGCATTCCCATTTTAATCGCTCAACACCGCCCTGACTGGGAGATTATCGCGATCGATTTGTCGGAAAATATGTTAAAAATTGGTCAGCAAAATGTAGATCTTGCGAAGGTACAAACTCAAATCCAATTAGAACGAGTAGATGCCAAAAAATTACCCTATTCAGACGCTCAGTTTGATTTAGTGATTTCCAATAGTATTATTCATCATTTAAGCAATCCCATTCCCTTTTTACAAGAATTAAAACGAGTCCTAAAACCCCAAGGTGGAATTTTTTTGCGGGATTTATTGCGACCCGTTGACGAAGCGACAAGAGATGAATTAGTCGAACAATATGCCGGAGATTGTAACGCTCATCAAAAACAACTGTTTCGAGACTCACTCAACGCCGCTTTTACCTTAGAAGAAATCAATCAAATGATAACAGAAGTCGGTTTAGAAGGAGTAAAAATCTATCAATCCAGCGATCGCCATTGGACAGTCGAACGAGCAAGTCTTTACAGTTTACAGTGACCCTAGCCTGACGGCACGGCGAAGCGCCTACGGGTTCGCTAGTTGCTGTTTCCTTCGACATCATCCTGGAGCGGAGTCTAACTCAGAGTAGGATCAGGGTAACATCCGATTAATTTTCATAACCAAATTTTAACAGCTAAACCGATGAGCATTCGCGGTATTGACGTTTCTGACTATCAACCCAACGTAGACTGGAAAGCCGTTGTCGATGCGGGGATTACCTTTGCATTCATTAAAGCAACAGAAGGTGAAAGCTTTGTCGCTGAACTGTTTAACACCTACTGGAAACAAAGCAAAGCCAACGGCCTGTTACGAGGAGCATACCACTTCTTTCGACCCAGTGCGAGTCCCCAAGGACAAGCTTATAACTTCCTGGCGACTGTCAAGCCAGAAGCCGGAGATTTACCCCCCGTTTTAGATATCGAAACCACTGATGGTTTAGACTCGCAAACGCTGTGCGATCGCGCTCAAGAGTGGATAGAGATCATCGAACGAGAAAGCGGATTTCGTCCCATTATTTACACCTATCCGGGATTTTGGCAAAGTTTAAATACTAAACGTTTTTCCGAGTATCCGTTGTGGATTGCTCATTATACCACAGCCGAACAACCGTTAATTCCAGGCGGTTGGAAAACCTGGCTATTTTGGCAATTTACAGATAAAGGCGAAGTCACAGGTGTCAATGGTGGAGTCGATGTTAACCTATTTGAAGTTTCCACAACAGGGGCGACTGGATCAAAAGTAGAAGATTTGCAAAGCCGATTAAAAAATCGTGGATTTGATCCAGGGTCAATTGACGGGATTTTTGGAAATGGTACCAAAACAGCAGTATCAAAGTTTCAGAAATCTATGGGATTAAGCGAAGATGGAATTGCTGATTTAAAAACCTGGACTGCGTTACTCGGTAAATTTGAATCTTCAGTGCTTCCGACACCTGAACCGACACCTGAACCGACACCGCAACCGAAGCAGGATTTAATCGCGATCTGCAAAGCCTATAAAGGAGAACCCCGTCAAAACGAAGCGTTAAAATGGTTGCAACAGCAGATTCTAAAGACAATGCTACTGGAATTTACTCGACGTTGGCGGAATCAATCTCAACTTCCGAGTCGTTCAGTTGATCTGATTGATGTTTGTAAATATTATCGGGAATTATCCACTCAAGACGTATCTCTGCGGTGGTTACAAAGACAAATTCCGATAGCAACTTGGGAGGAATTTGAACAAAAATGGAATCAACCTCAAGTTCCAGTCAGTCAGCCCGATATTCGCTTAGTTGACGTGTGTCAATATTATCAAGGATCTCCCACCCAGAAAGAAGCCCTCGAATGGCTACAAACTCAAATTCCTTCAGAGACACTCTCTGAATTTGCTCAACGTTGGCGAAAACCCAATTCTAAATCCAAAAATGATTAGGCTGTAATGGTAGCGAAATCTGTTCAAGCTTTGTCACCTATAGCACTACGCATTATGGTTAGGACATTAGTAAAAACTGAAAGCCTGCTTTCGTCTACTTCTGACTTCTGACTTCTGACTTCTGACTTCTGACTTGCGCGTAGCGCTATAGTAGGGGTGCAAGGCTTGCACCCAAAAAAACACTTGCACCCAAAAAACACCGCTTCAACCGGGTGCATTTCATCTGATGAAAAACTGATTCCAACTGCAAACTAGACTTTTTTCAAGATATTCGATCAACTTCAAATAGCAGGTGTTTACAGAAGTTGCCAACCAGAGCCAGTCAGTCTAGGGCGAATAATGGGTTATGATAACCGTCAATAGGGTTTTAACTCTATTAAACATCAAGTCACAAGGTGATCAGATGCGATCTGCGAACTCTAGAACAACTTCAGACCGATCCGAAGCGCAGAATACAGGGCATTTCAACCGTCGTGAGTAGCCGAACCCCATTACGCTTATGGAAACAACTTCCTTTGACATTACTCTGCTGATGGTGATCACAATCATTAGTGGAATAAGCGCTCAAGTTTTAGCAGACTACCTCAAAGTACCTGCGATCGTCTTCCTATTGCTATTTGGGATTATCGTCGGTAATGATGGTTTAGGGTTAGTCCATCCCAACCTACTGGGTGAAGGATTAGAGGTGATCGTATCACTCTCGGTTGCTCTGATTCTGTTTGAGGGCGGTTTAAGCCTAGAACTTAGGGATCTAGGACAAGTTTCTGGAAGCATCCGTAATTTAGTCACCTTTGGCACCCTAATCACCCTCACAGGCGGCGGAATGGCTGCCCACTGGTTAGGTGAATTTCCTTGGCCGATCGCCTTTCTTTACGCTTCATTGGTGGTTGTCACCGGGCCTACCGTAGTCGGGCCGTTACTCAAACAGGTTTCTGTTGATCGTCGAGTCGCCGCCTTACTCGAAGGAGAAGGGGTTTTAATCGATCCAGTCGGTGCCATTCTCGCCGTTTTAGTCCTCAACGTTGTCTTAAGCGGGAACGCCAACCCCCTAGAACTTTTTCAAGAACTGATGATTCGCCTGGGAATTGGGGCGGCGCTTGGGGTGGCTGGAGGTGGGTTGCTGGGTTGGAGTTTAAAAAAAAGCCAATCTCTCTCTGAAGAACTGAAAAACCTGATTGTTTTAGCCGCCCTTTGGGGTTTATACGATTTAGCGGAAGTCGTTTACAGCGAATCTGGACTGATGACGGCGGTTGTGTCGGGGATGATGGTGAGAACGGTCGGTGTACCCGAAATGCGACAACTGCGGCGATTTAAAGGTCAGTTAACTATGCTGTCTGTCTCCGTATTATTTATTTTACTGGCGGCTGATCTATCGTTAGAAAGTATTGTCGCTTTGGGTTGGGGAAGTGTTCTGACCGTTTTGGCTTTAATGTGGATCGTTCGCCCGATTAATGTTTGGCTTTGTACTCTCAATAGCAATCTCAACTGGCGACAAAAAGCATTTGTCTCTTGGGTTGGCCCTAGAGGAATTGTCTCGGCTTCTGTTTCCTCTCTGTTTGCCATTTTATTAACCCAACGGGGAATGAACGGCGGAGACTCTATTAAAGCTTTAGTCTTTTTAACGATTATTATGACGGTTGTGATTCAAGGGTTAACAGCTCGTTCGATGGCAAAGTTATTAAGGATTACCTCTAGTTCTGCAACCGGAGCTGTTATTGTTGGTTCTAACCCGATTAGTCGCTTAATTGGACGCTTATTTCAGGAGCGGGGCGAATCTGTGGTGATTATCGATACTAATTCTGAAGCTTGTGAACAGGCTAAACAAGAAGGTTTGCGAGTTTATCAAAGTAGTGCCTTAGATCCCAATGTGTTAGAAGAGGCTGGTCTCGAATCTATTGGTACTTTTTTAGCAATGACCAGTAACGGAGAAGTTAATCTGGTCTTATCGGAACGCGCCGCAGAAGAATTTAAACCGCCTCGTGTTTTGGCACTCTTTCCTCGTGATCCGCAATCAAAAGCCTCAGCTAATAAAGAAAAAGTACAACAAGCTTTTATCCCCGATTTCTCCTTAAAAAAGTGGAATAAGTTCATGGAAAGTCAAGAGGTGAAGTTGGGAGAAACGACTCTCAAACAACCCGGATTAGAGTTTCAACGATCGCATTTACAAGCCTTAATTCGTTCTAATGAATTGCTTCCTCTGTTAGTAGAACGACAAGGAAATTTACAAGTTTTACCGGCTTCGGAAACATGGCAAATTGATGATCGGATTATTTATTTACTCCATGATCCTAAGCCCAAGCTTCTCAGACGCCTATCCGGTTCACAACAATCAACTTTAACCTTAGAAACACATCCCGTTGTTGAAGAAGTTCCTATCCCTACTCCTGCACTGAAAGAAAAAGAAAGCGAAGCTTTAGAAGAAGTCCCTGTCGATTAACACTGATGTTCTCATAAAATAGAACAGGCGATTTTCCCCCGCTAGTTCCCTAGACAGAGAGGTTTGACAGATTAGTACCTTCAATCTGTGTCTTAGGACTTAAATCTGACAAAAAAGGCCTTGTTGAGCTTGCACTTTCTTTACAGTTTAGTTACATTTATTCACAGAGAACAACAAGTTTCCTGAAAGGAGATTGCCACATGGAAAACCAAAATCGCTTACCCCAAGAGCAAAATCACAACGAGTGGAACTGGGGCTTTACAGCCGGATCTGAAACCTGGAATGGTCGTCTTGCCATGATCGGCTTTATCTCGGCCGTGATCATCGAACTCGCTTCTGGACAAGGTGTATTACACTTCTGGGGTTTGATGTAAGCCTAATGTAATGGAAGATTTGTACACAATGGCAGTCTCCATTACACTAGCTCTTTATTAAAATGTAGGAAGATTATAACATGACTTGGGAGTTTTCGATGACTCTCAAGCTTTTTATTAGCAAAAAAAAGTAAGGGCAAAGCTGAAACAACGTCCTGACTTTGCCCATTCACGCCAAAGACCGCCTTAACGAATGTACTCTTTTAAGATGCTGTTGCGGTTGGGATGGCGCAACTTCCGCAGAGCTTTTGCTTCGATTTGACGAATCCGTTCACGAGTGACATTGAAGATTTGACCAATTTCTTCAAGCGTCTTCATCCGACCATCATCTAAGCCATAGCGTAACCGTAAAACGTCACGTTCACGGGGACTCAGAGTATCTAAAACACTTTCGAGGTCTTCCCGCAGCAGGTTTTTGGACACCTGATCTTCGGGGGTTTCTCCATCAGACTCAATAAAATCACCCAAGCGAGAATCTTCTTCTTTACCAATCGGTGTTTCCAAAGAGATGGGGAGTTGGGCTGATTTCGCAATAAACCGCAACTTCTCAATGGTCATTTCCATCCGAGTGGCAATTTCTTCCTCTGTGGGTTTACGACCCATTTCTTGGGAGAGTAATTTAGTCGTCTTTTTGATCCGAGAAATGGTTTCATACAGGTGAACCGGAAGCCTTATTGTCCGAGATTGATCAGCGATCGCTCGGGTGATGGCTTGACGAATCCACCAAGTCGCGTAGGTACTGAATTTGTAACCTTTTTCGTGATCAAACTTTTCAGCCGCCCGAATCAATCCCAGACTTCCTTCTTGAATTAAGTCTTGGAATGATAAGCCTCGATTCATATACTTTTTAGCGATCGAAACCACTAAACGGAGGTTAGACTGCACCATCTTATCTTTCGCCCGTCTTCCGTGGAAAAGACGGCGACGGAATTCAGGTAAGGCCATGTCAACGGCACTTGCCCATTCCCGGTCTTCGGGTTCTCGATGGTGATGTTCGATTAGCTTTTCCCGTATTCGCTCTAACTCAAGTAAGTCGGCGATTTTACGCGCTAATTCAATTTCTTCATCAGCTCGTAATAATCGAATTCGACCTATTTCTTGGAGATAGAGTCTAATCGAATCCTCAGTGTAGTGTTTTTTCTTCGCCTGAGTCCGACGCCGTGACTTAGCAACTCCTTCTGACTTGCTTTCGTCTTCTTCATCAGACTGAGATTCTAGATAATCTTCGTCTTGACTATCATCATCTTCAAGCAGAAAGTCTAATTCATGTTCCGGTCGGGCTCGGGTTGAACTTTGAAGCAATTCGATCGGTTCCATCTCCGGCTGAATGGGGGTTGCGAGTCCGGTGTTCGTCTGGATCATGCCGCGTTCCTCATGCTCCTCAATGCAAGAATCAATCACTATAAACAATTAGTAGTTTGTCTATTTCTAGACAGTTTAGCCAATTCTAACCGCAATCACAGTTTGATTGGGGTTTAGCCGACTTCTTGAGTAAACTCGACTTCACTCAAATTATCGACATTGGATTTAAACAACACCGATTGGTGTTTTCACCATTGCAGTTAGACCTTTCTGATTGTAGCCTCTCTCATACAAAATGCACGGCCTCGCTACAACTTCTAGGTGGGTACTGGGATTAAAAGTTGAAATTCCTCAGATTTTGCAATTGGGGTCTGGCTGCTACAAACCCTCGACATTTTTCTGCTAACCGCAGAATTACAGGGGTTTGGGAAGGAATTCCTCAACACCAACTAGCTTTGATCTCTAGTCATTAGAAGACAGCTTTTCAGAAGTTGACCCTTGCTGGAAAAACCTGTTGCCTCAATCAGCAGGTTAGTGGATATAACGATTTGGGGAAGTTTAATGATCTTCGCCTGTAGACTTTTTAGTCTCTAACATCATCTTAACCCAATTGAGACAACTGACTGAGTTGCTCCAGCCCATTAGCTTGCAAAAGCAAACCGGATGTTCACAACTTACAAGAGAAACTGTCTGAACTTAGTTCCTTTTTTGTACGTTAACTCAAATCTGAAAAATTGGTGCCTACTCTAATGTTAAATCAAGTTAAGCTTTTGACGCCATCTTTTTGTGAAATCTTGATCAACTTGTTCTATTGTTTTAAACTTCAACTGCTGAATATTTAAGATAAAGATCACAGTTAATATACATATCTTTACATTGATTGGATTAATCATTAAGTTCTTGTGAAGAGAGTCACACCCCATTGAGACCTACTAGCGTTGATTTCTCAGGCGAGGGTTTACCCAATCATTTAACCCTTCTCCCAACAGCGATAATCCCACCACCATAAACGTTAAGGCTAATCCCGGAAAAAAAGCAGTCCACCAAATCCCCGTCGGTAAAGCTTCCAGCGCTAAACGTAAATCATGTCCCCATTCTGGAGTCTCTTCCGGTAATCCTAATCCCAAAAATCCCAAACTTCCTAACGTTAAAATGGCATCAGCCGCATTCAGGGTAAACAAAACAGGCACACTCTGAATCACATTCATAAACAGATAACGGGATAACACTGTCCAGGTATCCGCCCCCAGGGCTTGCGCGGCTTCAATAAATAATTCTGTTTTAACACTTGTGGTATGATTACGAACCACCCGATAATATTGGGGAACATAAGCGATACTCAAGGCGATCGCTGCATTCAAAATTCCTCGCCCAACTACAAACGCTAGGGTAATCGACAGCAACAGTCCGGGTAAGGTATAGACTGCATCCATGACAAACAGCAACCCTCGGTCTAGTTTTCCCCCCAAATAACCACTGACGAGTCCCAACGGTACCCCAATGATCAAACTTAACCCGGTGGCTAATAGCAACACCTTCCAAGCCGCCTGGACACCAAAAAGGGTTCGGGAAAAAACATCATAGCCCTGACGATTGGTGCCAAACCAATGTTCTAACCCTGGGGCTTGGTGAATGGGGTTCGAGAGAAACTCTGTTGGACTTTGAATCCATCCCCAAGCCAAAAAGACTGGAGACAATACCGTTATCAGAATAAAAACCAGTGTTATCCCCAAACCCACCAACATCATCCGAGTTGAGAGATTGGGTTGTTTCCAGAGACTTAGAACTTCTAAGAAGCGAGATTTAGCAGCCGTCATTGACAATTGTACAGATGAGTTCGGGTTAATTGTCTCATAAACCCGAATCGAAGGACGAAGAAGTGAGCATTGAATAATCTAATCATCCCGTAGGAGCGATCATTTTCCATCCGGCTTTAACAAAAGTATAGAGTTCAGAACATTTCAGGAATAACTGTTGATCAGGCTGTAGTTTGATTCTGCTCAATACAAAAGCTCTGGTTTTTCAGGTTAAATGAACAGACCTCAACCTTTCTCTGTCTCTGCTGTCTCAACTCAAGCTTTCTGGAGATTCTTAATTTTTTCTCCCTTGCTATTAACCGGATGTCAACTCACTTTTTCCATTCCAGAACTTGAAGAAATTTCTCCCTTTGAAAGTAGCAATCAAGCTTCTTTTGTGATGAACACAATGACAGCCGGACAACAGGCTTATTATAATGCCAACGGTCATTTTGCTAGTTCCATTGAAAATCTTTCGGTTGATGTTAATCTTGAAACCAGAGAATATCGCTATAATGTCACGACAGTCGGAGACTTGGCTCAAACGGTTGTGATGACGGCCGCCGCTAAAGCAGAGGGACTGCCCAGTTATACGGGCGTGTTGACACACTCCCCCGTTTGAAAACGGGGGATTTTAGGGTCAAACAACAGTTGCAGGGAAACCCTGTCTTACACCGTCTAACCTAAGAGTCGATGCCCCGACTCTTTTAATATTTAGAGAGGCGTTTTCGTCACGTCCATTAACATTTGAACAGGACGGACAACGCCATTCTCTAACATTTAATTCCAACTTTTCTAGGACATGACCACAGTGGAAACAAGTCTTACTTGATGGATACCATTGATCGATAAATACAATTAATATACCTTTCTTAGTGGCAACCCATTCTAGTATTTCAATAAATTCACCAAAGGCTAGATCTCCTATTTTTCTACCCCAAAGCCTCTGCATTCCCTTGAGGTTTAAAGTCTCAAAACAGAGAACATCAAACTGTTCGGTGAGACGATGAGCAAGTTTCCAGAACCAGTCCCGGCGACGGTTAACAACCTTCTCGTGCTGTCTAACCAAACATTTCCTCGCTTTCTCCCAGTTGTTAGAACCTTTTCGCTTTTTGGATAAGCTTCGAGAAGCTTTCTTAACATCGTTAAGAGCTTGTTTTAGGAACTGCGGAGACTGTATTGAAAACCCTTCTGAACAGGTTAAAAACACCTTTAGCCCGAAATCAAATCCCGCGATTTTACCCGTCTCTGATTTAACTTCTGGTTTGTTGTTATTATCAACAACAACCACTAAAAACATCTCACCAAGAGGTGTTCTCTTGATCGTTACCGTTTTCACGCCTTCAATCGGTTGGGAATTCCAGAATTGATAGACTTTACTCCCAACCTTGATTCTGTTACCACCGAGGAATTTATATCCTGCTTGTTTCAAAGTGAATGATTTGTACTTTTTCACTTTCTTGAAATTAGGTGGTCGGACTCCTTTCTTGTTGTGTTTAAAGAACAATTGGTAGGCTTTCTCAATGCGTTGACAAATATCTTGCACCGCTTGAGAACCTACCAATTGCCAGAACTTGTTTCGCTTTCTTAATTTGGCAATATGTTTTTGAAGCTTGGCACAGTTTAGGTATCTGCCCCACATCCGGTAGTACCGTTTATGCAGGGCAACGCAGTGATTATAGATAACTCCTGCGGCGTTTATAGTGAGCTTGAGATATCTATTTCGCTTGTGTTGATAGAACTTAAACTTGAGCGTCTTCATGGTTTATGATTATCAAACAGAATTCAGGAGTCAGGAGCCAGAATTCCGAATTGAATTCTGTGCGAGTGGCAGATGAATAACTGGATTTAAGACCCCCGATAAATAGAAGATTTAGCGGTCTACAATCAGTGGCGGGTCCCAATCCCCCACTGATTGATTCTGACGGATGTATTCTGACGGATGTATTCTTCTTCAAAATATCATTGCTAATCTTTTTCACTGCCAAATAAATTGGGCTGCGCTCGCAGAGCAATCCCCCGATTAAAATGCGCTTGCTCTACGCTTCGCCACCGTAACAGTCGGACAAACAGAAGGGGGAGTGATGGCTTTCGCAAATGTTTGTCAAACAGATGAACCTTCTACCCAACCTCCCCCACTTTCAAGCACACCCATTCCCGGTGAAGGGTTAAAATGTCCTCCCGGTTCTAGTCCGGCACGCTCACGCTAAAACAAAATCAACTTCGTCTGCTCCCCCTGTCTCACCTTGGCCGGATGCTATTTTTTCGCCATTGACTTCTACCGCAAAAGGAGTATTATCTAAACCGGACATATTATAGTCGGTTTTATCACCTGTATATCCAACGCTGGCAATCATTTTCCGGCCAGCATCAGTATATTCAAAAGCCATCATTTGGTTTTTATCTTGCTTATTGTCCCGCGCCCAAATGACCATGTATTGTCCACCTTGGTAGTCAAATACTTTGGGTGAACGAGTGGGTACATAACGTCCGGGATCACCAAAGCTAGTATCTAAAAATGATTGTACAGAATCATCTTGGACAACAGCATAACTCACTTGGCCAGGTGGAGTTTCTGCTTCGTTAACATCTCCTTGACTTTCGTCTGGGGCTTCTTCTTTGTTGCGGTTTTTGAAGTAATCAACTGCCATTTTTGTTCCAATTGCACCAACGGTAGCAATACCTGCACCAGCAAGAATGTTGCGAAGTCTATTCATAGTCTTTTTTGACGATATACAATGGTTTTGTTGGCATCTATCACAACCAACGAAAGAATTGTATCAAACTTTGCAGAAAAAATCGCGATTTTTGACAAAAAGTATTTCGACTGGACAGATTTTTTCCTCTGATCGAATCGATTATAATTTTGGACTACCGGAGATTACATCTATCAACTTTTTTTATATGGCCCAATATCTATAAAGCTTAATCGCGGTATTTGACTGCTGTCCCACTTGCTGCTACCATCAGCATACTTCCACCGCCACTGGAGTTAATGGTTTCATAATCTAAATCTATCCCAATAATTGCATTCGCACCCAGGGTAAGGGCTGCTTGTTCCATTTCTTTTATAGCGGTTTCTTTAGCTTCGCGCAAGGATTTTTCATAGGCGGCTGACCTTCCCCCAACAACATCCCGAATACTGGCAAAAAAGTCTCTAAAAACATTTGCACCTAAAATCGCTTCTCCACTGACAATCCCACAATATTGAATAATCTGTTTGTTTTCAAGTGTGCCTGTTGTTGTTAAAATCATCTCTAATTTTTAACACCCATCAAATGTTCTCTCCTGATTGTATAATTAGGAAATGAGATTGTCAATCGATCAGCATTAGAGGTCAAAAAAGTTAACTTTACTCCTCAACTTAAACTAAGCCTAGCTCCTTTTTAATTTCTGTTAAGGGCTTTTCCCAATTTTCCTCAAACCGATAACTGAGCAAAAATTTTGCTTTTTTTCCTAACAATCGACCAACCCGAAGATTGGTAAAAATCTCTGGAATTTGTTGAGGAGCGAATAAAGGATAAAGGATGATAGCCATCGCCAATGAAACCTTTAAAGTCAGGCTATAGTTTTGTTCAGCCGCAAAGGCTAAAACTCCGATTTCTCCAGCGTAACTGGTATCAAACCCTAACAACACATGAAAAATATCGTGAGTGATTGAATATCGCAGAGAAAAAACATTTTTTTCGGCAATTTTACTCACTTCTGGGCTGATTTCAAAGGGTTTAAGATGATTCCGTTTCATGTGTTCAGCATATTGATAACCCAAAGTTTGGGGTGGAAGCTGACTTAATTTTTCTAAATCGATAGGCGGGTGATAACCGATAACCGACTGCATTTTTGATTCATGTTTCGGATTGAGTTTAACGCCAAAAGCTTCTGCTTTTAGAATGGCAACATCTCCTAAATAGTCAGTCGTTTTGGCGATTTTAATAGCTTGAAAGAACTGTTTGATATTAATCTCCATTTCAGTTTCCTCCGGGTTTAGACAATTCAAGTCCAATCTTTCTCTACTTATTTCGCTGTTCAGTTTGATTAACTGTTTGATCTAACCAGTTTAAAAGCCGTTTAGAGAGTTTGTATTGACCGTTGAAAATTTCGTCAGAGATCACAATCAGGCTTAATAAAATTGAGAATGAGATAAATTCCATCGTTTTGCATCTAAATTAACCTTCTATGATTAACTATGATGTTTGTATAGAGGTTTGACCAGGGAACATAGGAAAGTTAAGCTGGAAGTTACAGAATTTTATTGAAAAAAGAATGTTATAGCGCTACGCGCTAGGGAACAGGGAACAGGGAACAGGGAACAGCAGACTATGAAAGGGTTTCAGAATTTAGAAATGTCCTAACCAATTTGCGTAGCGCTATATATCATATTAAAAGAGACACAAGAGCGATCGCGTCAATTAATCAGTACAATCAATTCAGCGATCGCTCTTGTCACAATGATATCCCTCTTCTGTCAGTCTCCTATAAGTAAAATTAGAAAATAAACCACACGGGTAGCTAGAAGGGGGATAAGGTAATGGATGTAGAATTACAGATTATCAAACATTTGGCTAGAGATGCACAAGCAACAGTTTCAGTGATTGATGAATATTGCCAAGGTTATAAAGATTTATTCCCTGAAGTTAGAAGTTACGAATGTTTTAAATACTTACATCTAGGAATCATCTCACCAATTCCGAGAAAATCTTTACCCGAAATTGCTAAAATAGTAGGAATTAGTTCCCCGCAGTCACTTCATCACTTTTTAGCTAATTCGCCTTGGTCAGTGAAGGAACTAAAAGAAAGAAGATTAGCGCAAACTCTGAAAGCATTGAAAAGCCAGAAGATTATAGTAATAATTGATGAGACAGGAGACCGGAAAAAGGGTAAGAAAACCGACTATGTTGCCAGACAATACTTGGGGAGTGTGGGCAAAGTAGATCGGGGAATAGTATCAGTTAATGCTTATGGTGTTTATAAAAATATAACTTTTCCTTTGGTTTTTAGAGTGTTTAAACCCCAAAGAACACTGAAAGAAGGAAACATCTATAAAACCAAGATTGAAATTGCATCGGAAATCATAACAGAGTTAGTTGATTTTGGATTTCAGATTGAATTAGTTTTAGCGGATAGCCTCTATGGTGAAAGCAGTTTATTTATCAGTAAATTAGATGAATTTGAATTACCTTGGGTGTTGGCAATAAGAAGTAATCATGGAGTCTGGATGCTTGACCATGAGAAAGTTAGAGCCAATAAGTGGTGTAAATTTGAGAGGGTTTTTAGCAATCAAAAATCAGACACAAGATATATTAGAGAAATCATATTTGGTAAAAAGAGTACGAGAACCTATTGGGAAATCACCACAGATCCAGAAACAATACCAGAGACATTAACTTCCTTTGTGATGACAAACTTAACAGAAAAGAGGAGCCAGATTAAAAAGACATTAGGTAATCTATATGGGTTAAGAACATGGGTAGAATATGGATTTCGACAATGCAAACAAGAACTAGGTTGGACTGATTATCGATTAACGGATTTTCAAAACATAGAAAAGTGGTGGGAAATTATTTTCTGTGTGTATTTAATGATTAGTTTAAACTCGGAAGTTTTCCGCTCTTTAAATCAATGCAGTCAAAGAGAATCTGAGAGCCAAAAAACTACTATTGATTGATCGACTCACCAACGATGGAATCAGAAAGAGGGATGGAAAAATATTTTAAATAATTTACGTTTAATTATTCAACCTACGATTATATTATGGTTAATTGCTGCGTGGCTAGATGTTTTTCCTGACCGTTATTTATTGCTGGGTTTTCATAAATTAATTCAGAATATTAATCAATCTCAATCTTACTTTCCCAATGGGTAACTCTACTTTTTATTACTTGTTGATTTCGGAGACTGACAGAAGAGGGATATGTGGAATTTGTCGATTCATGGTTAGAGATACCCATGCAATCAAAACACATATATTTTGTTCACTTCAAGCTTTCGTGAAATTGGAGTTTATGCGCTCTGAAAACATAATTAGCAATTGGTATGAAGTACAGAGAAATCTGTTTACTTCTGTTATCCGTGAGCATATTTTTGCTAACATTGGCAAGAATATCATTGTCTAGACTACATGAATGATGTTTTTTGTCAATGCGTAAGTCCTATACTCATGTTTTAATTAGTGCTTTTGCCTAGTTTTTACATATTGCATCATCACCGAATTTAAAGTAAAAAAAGTTATTTTTTCTCGTTCTTGTGTCTCCAATAAAAATCGCATACACAGGGACTTTATTGCATTAATTAAGTCGGAATGGGATAATTGTGTTTTGTTTAATATTTCTGCTAGAGTGAGTGCCTCTGTTTCTTGGGAAAGCTGAGTAATTACCGTAATTTCTTCCTCTGTTAATCTTCCCAAAAGTTGCTCTAAACGCAATTGTAATGATTTATCTAAAAGGGGCATATCATATTGCAAAAAATCAGTGACTTTACCGCTAAATAATTCTCGAATCAGGGCGGCGGTTATATTTAACCAGAGAGGGTTGCCTTGATAGATATTAATTAGAGTTTCCCAGGTTTCTGCTTCTAATAATTGATATGAGCTTAAAATCTCTTTCGCGCCTAGACCTAAACCCCCTAAAACTAAAGAATGAATAGGGGAATTTGATTTTTCTAATTCGGCAATTTCCCTAGGTTTTTCCGAACTAATTAACAGGAAACAACTATTATGATTAACTTCGGTGATTTGTTTAAAAAATAACTGATAATCTTCATAGCCTGATTTATATTCTCCAGCAAGTTGACCGCTGCTAAAAAGTGCCTGCACGTCATCGAGAATAATTAGACATCGGTATTTTCGCAGATAATCGAGAGTTTGGGAAATTTTGGTTTCGATATTTTGGGGTATTTCTGATGATTCGGAGAAAATTTTTAGGATTTGGGAAAGATATTGTTCTAAGGTTGGGGAAAAGCGCAGACTCCGATAGATAATGTAATCAAATTGGGTTTTGATTGGGTCAATTAGGCAAAGGGCAAGGGTGGTTTTGCCAATACCACTGATTCCTAGAAGTGCAATTAAGCGTGTACGATCTTGTGTTATCCAGTTTTCGAGGGTGGAGAGTTGGGGAGTGCGATCGTAAAAGCTGAATATTTCGGGTGCGTCGCCTAAGTCTATGTGGAGTTGTTTGGGAGTTTGTTCGGGGTTTTGCGTTTCTGTTGGACTTCTCGCCCTTTCTTGACAAACATTGACGTGATTAACTGTTACATTATCGTTTCCGATAGTTTGCGAATAATTATAAAACTTTGCTCTTTCTAGTATTGCTCTAACATTAACTTTACTAACTTCTTCGCCGAAGACATCTGATAATATCTTCCATAATTCAGAAGCAGCAACCCTAACATAACCTTCACTACAATCACGATCCTGCGCTACTTTTGTTGCATATTTTCGACCTTGGATCGCTTCTTTTAAAATAGCTTCTTGCAGGTCATCTAAATGCTTCCCTGTTTTGGAAAAAACTTTTTCATCAGCAAATCTTAAGACTTCCTTAAGCTCCATAGATCGCGTTTGGGGTAATTTTTTGTCATTATAACTTATTTTTTATAACATTTTAGATAACAAAACATAACATTTTCTAACGCAATGAAGGAGGCGATGGGGAAATGGGGGCGTTGTATGATTTTTGGTGTTGAGGTTGGTTGCACTGAGAGCGATCGGGCTACATCCGGGCTTGTCGATATTTCTGGCATTTGCGGGTGTCTGAGGGTAATTCCCACCAGCCCTAACGACAAATACTTATATTTTGACAGATTCAGTAGAAAGAGGAGCAAAATGTCATGTCGGAGAATATGGATCATAAAATAACTAGCTTGAAAGAGCAGATTAACTACGAACTAGCAAAAGGTTCTTCCTCGTCAACCAGCACTAGGGATGCTCTGATCGCTCAAATAGCTGCTTATCTTGCTAATGCTGATTTAACATCAAGCCAGAAAAGCACTTTACAAGGTTTGTATGCACAATTAGACGCTTTGAAAAACTCATAAGTGTGTCTTAAATCAACAGCATCTGTCTAGGTTTAAATTTGAAAAAAGTTAGTAGAAAAAACAGGAATTAGCATGGCACCTTACATTGATACGAAAGCTGCTGATGATAATCTTGATAGGATTGAAAATTGGATAATGATCCGCTTTGATGAAGATTCTTGGGGAGACTCAATTAGCGCAAAAAGAATATCAGAAGATACAGTTCATATCCTAACTTTAACCGTAAGCCCAGACAATGAAAATCAAGGTCGTGGTACAGCACTTGTTCAGAAGGTTTTTGACGAATTACCTAGTGATGTCAAGCAAGTTGTTGTAAAAACAAATGACAATCCTGGGTGGTGGTCACATATTAAGCCTAGAATTCGCGGTCGTGCAAACCTTGTCTTATAGTTCCATTTAACAATGGAAGGATTGATTGAGAAAATTTGCGATCGCCAACATTTATAGGAAAGGTTAAAGGTTAGGCGATCGCTCTCTCGAATCTAAGTAAAAACCGTCAAAAAGCGACTTAAATACATAGTTTATTGATTTTTATATTATTTGATAAGAGTTAAACAAAGGAGAAAATACTATGTCTGATAATGAATTTGAAAATGACTATAAAATAGCAGAAGCTCGTTATAAGCAAATGGCAATCCAAGCTAGTGACTTGCGATACGAAGCATTAGATAACTTGAACAAGGAAAATTATCTAGCAGCTATATATAATTGTAAAGATTATTTAAAACTAATAGAATCACTCCCAAGAATAGCAGTTAACTTATATTGTGGTGTCTCTTGTGAAATGTACAGTGGAGATTTAGTAATTTACACGGCTTCTGTTTTCAAAATACTCCATTTAGCTTATTTTTGTTGTGATGAAAAGAGAGTATTAGAATCTTTAATTTGTTTTCAAAAACTCAATCAAATCATTAATAAATATAGATTAGTAGAGCCAAAAAAAGCTAAAAACTGGTTAGAATACAAAGCACTGCTAGAAGCGATAAGAAGGATGTACTTTGAACTACAGAGTGATATAAAAAAGTATACAATAGACTTGGTAAAGTGTAATTTTTTAGATGCTAGTCTGGAAATAAATGAAGATATTGTATTAGCAAAATTTCCAAATATTGACAGTGAAAACTTTAGCTATTTGAAAAATTACTATCCGTTATTATTCCAAAAAAAACTTGATGAAAATCCAGAGGATGGTAAGGGGTGTGTTGCCATAGTTGCTGCGATTTTGTTTCCCCCACTGGGCGTATTTTTAAAGGTTGGGTTTGGCTTTCATTTTTGGGCAAACCTGGCGCTCTTGTTATTTTTGCGTTCATTGAACGTAGCTTCTAATCCGATCGCTACTGTTGGTGCGTGTATTCTCCTCATTATTCATGCTATTTGGGTGATTGTCAAGCACGATTAAAGTTAAGCAGTAGGGAAATGCGATCGCCTTTATCTTCCCCAAAAATGCGATCGCGCTTAATTTTCTGAAGTGCGATCGCCTTTCTTTTCCCTTCTAAAAATACTCCCTCAAATTCTCAAATTCTCCAACACTAAAACCGTTAACTCCGGTAAAGAAGGCAACCGCGCATCATTTGTCAAAAAAAATGAAGCACCCTCACAAATAGCTGTAGCCATTTGAATAGCATCGGGCGATCGCTTCTTAAGCTCTTTTTTATACATAAAACATTTATCGATAAGGATGCGTAATAATGACATTAATTCTGATCGTGATTGTGATTGCTACTATTGCTTACTTTGTCTTAGTCAATAAAAAGGAAAATGAAACTCCTAGTCTTCCTAGTATTAGTGAAAATAAATACCCGACTATTGATGAAAGTCAACTAAATGACGATCTAAGTTCAGCAGTAGGAATAGATTATCGAAACCTAAGAAATTTTCTCGCAGTTAAGGATTTTAAATCCGCTAATAAAGAAACTGAATCTATTTTCAAGGAGTTTTTCTTTATAGATATTGGAAGGGTTAGTGTTGACCCTGAGAGACCAAAAAGTATTCCTTGTACAGATATATGCACTATAGATAGACTCTGGGTAAAATATAGTAAAGGATATTTTGGTATTAGCGTTCAAGATGACATTTGGTCTGATATTTTCTTGAGTATGTACCTTAAGGAAAAAGATTTTGCTAATCGAGAAAAACTTGAAAAGACCGACGAACAACTTCGCCAAGTTGCTTTGTTTGAAAGTTGGCGTAAATTCAATAACAAATTAGGGTGGAAATCAGACATAAAATATATTTATGATTTTTCAGCACCAAAAGGGCATTTACCAGTCCTATATCATCCTCATAGTAACAGTTGTTACTGTGCTATGACAGTCTTATTTGATCGACTTCGTAAATGTCTTGAGTAGAAAAAAAGATACCTAAGCCCCGCGAACAAGTCGCCCAACTTAATCAAATGAATTCTATATAGCAATTTCTGCTCAAGAGTGAGGAAAATGCGATCGCCCCTTCTTTTACCTTCCAAAAATACTCCCTCAAATTCTCAAATTCTCCAACACTAAAACCGTTAACTCCGGTAAACAAGGCAACCGGGCATCATTTGTCAAAAAAAATGAAGCACCCTCACAGATAGCTGTAGCCATTTGAATAGCATCGGGCGATCGCAAACTATAAATTGCCCTCAGTTGTGCTGATTTTTCAGCAATATCTGGAGTTAATTCAACCACAGTTAAACTTTCTTGATTAAGCAATATTTCACGATATTCTTGAGCCAAGATAGTGTTTTTTTGTTGCAGGGGATGAACTAGAACTTCTAGTAGTGTTACTGTTGATGTCACCAGCCTAAAATCACCGAGATCAAACAATTTAAAGAAAAGTCGCATCATGTCTATATACTTGGGATTTCGCTCCATAAAGTAAATCAAAGGCGCGGTGTCTAATCCCACAACTTTTCCCTGTAACTGAGCTATCCATTCCATGAATTTCGTTCGTGATTCACATATTCTTGAGCATCAATCCCATGCCAAATTTCCTCACCCAATCCTTCTAATTCTAAAATACTCCGTTTAGGTTTAGGCTGAAATCGGTGACGAACATATACTAATAATTCAGAGATGAGTCGCAGTTGCTCATCTGGTGAAAGTCTCAGAACCTGAGTCAATACCGCACTGTAAGTAGACATAGATTCTTGATTAAGATTTTTGTGCTGACTGTTATTATACCAATTTAGGAGCGAGGGAAAAGCGATCGCCCTTATCTTTCCTAAAGTGCGATTAAACTTGACCAGGCAAATCCAACGCAATTAATAAAGCTTGATTCATCAGAAGTATTGCTTCATCACTAAGTATTCCTCGTAAACTCAATAAACGAGATTTAGATAATACCCGTACTTGATCGGCCATAGCGATAGAATCGTTGGTTAATCCACCGTCGGGAGCTTTAATTAATACCTGAGTGTTTTTATCCCTCTTCTGTCAGTCTCCGAGGAGTAAAATTAGAAAATAAACCTCTTCTGTCACTTTCCGGGTTTTCTTATGATTAGTAATTTCCGAAGCCACCGTATAGTCAACGATCTGAGATGGGACAGTCGCATTTTGACCCAGATCGCACCTTCAGGAATTTCTACTGGAAAAAAATGGCGAGATCGTCTGTCCTATCTACGCTTTGGAATTCAGAAAATACAAGGCTTTTCGGAGACTGACAAAAGAGGAATAAGTTAGCCGACAAAAGCAATAAAACTACTTTCCGTCAAAGCCGTCACCTGTATATCATTGAGAATTGCCAACTGTTGAGTGTCAAGACTGACAATTGTCGAAGTTCCACTTTGGGATAGAGTTAAATCATCAAAGCTTAAACCCCCGCCCAAAGCAATGAAATCAGTACCCAGTTGGAAATCTTGAATGGTGTCCGTACCACTATCGGAGAACAGAATAAACCGATCACTACCACTTCCACCCGAAATCAGGTCATTACCTTCATCCCCAAACAACCAATCATCCCCAAGTTCTCCGGCTAAAGTATCTTCCCCTAAACCGCCATAGAGAGTATCACTCTCGGTTCCCCCACAGAGACGGTCATTATCTTCATTACCAAACAGCAGATCCGAACCACTACCGCCACAGATTGTATCCCGTCCGGGACTCTGAGTGAAGGTTTCGTTGTCGTTGATATCGCCATAAATCGTATCGTTACCCTCATTGCCACAGAGATGGTCATTGCCCAAATCTCCGTACATCAGGTCATCTCCGGCTTCACCATAAACGAGGTCATCTTCTTTCCCCCCGCGAACCGTATCATTACCAACACCCCCACTGAGGGTATCATTACTACGACCACCATTGATCAAGTCATCACCTGCACCACCCCAGATGAAATCGATCATGCCAGGTAAACCCCGTTCCGGTTCAACTTCATTTTCATCAGCAGTGTCGCCAACTAGGGTGTCATTGCCTTCATCACCGTAGAGGGTGTCATTACCCAAATCACCCCAAACCATATCATCATTTTTCCCGCCGTAGGAAAAGTCATCTTGCTTACCGCTATACATCATGTCAGCGCCGGGGCCACCTTGAATTAAATCATTGTTAGCGTGGCCATAGAGAAAATCATCGTTCTCAAAGTTAGCGGAGGCTGCCAAGTCTTGAGTGCCGTTACTGCCAATTAGCGTGTCATTACCGTCGCCTCCAAGCAGAGAATCATTGCCTTCATCGCCAAACTTAAGGTCATCACCCTCGCCCCCATAGACGATATCATTGCCCTCAAAGGCTTCAATGCGGTCATCTCCGGCAAAGGCAAAGACCAGATCACTACCGACTGAACCCGGTATGGTATCACTTTGGGGTGTTCCATCAATACTACCTAAGCCATTAAACGCACTTGGAGTTAAACCAGAAGGTTCAGGTAGAGGGACAGTACCAAACTCGGGTAAGGGAGGACAGTCACAACCGCCATCATCAATGACTTCACCCCGAGGAATGGAATCATCTTCTTCTACAATTAGGCGTACAGTCGCGATGTTAGAAACAGCACCATCATTATCAGTCGCAGTGAAAGTGAAGCTGACATCACCTGTAAAGTTAGAGTCAGGTTCAAAAGTCAGTTGTCCTGCTTGAGAGGGTGTTAGACGTTCAACTTGATCTAAGCTGGTGATTTCTTCGCCATTGAGGAACAAAGTACCATTGGCAGGTAATTCCGTAATCGTGTAGAAATTAACTGAACCATCGCGATCTATAGCCGTTAACGGAGGAATGACAGAGGGAGTCCCATCATTGGGAATATTCGCCGTTTCATTCTCAGCTTCAGGCGGTAAGTTCCCAGACGGTAGAGAGGGAACGCCACCCCCTCCGGGAACATTCGGAACAGAGAAGGCGATAACCGGAACAGTAATGTTGGCAATATTAGAATTAGCGCCATCATCGTCTGTCACCGTATAACTAAAAGAGGCATTACCCGCAAAGCCAATATTAGGCCGGAATGTGAGATTATCAAGTTGATTGGGAGTTAACCGTTGAACCTGAATGGGGTCACTCACCGCCACACCATCAAGCAACAGAGTCCCTTCTGCGGGATTAGGTAATGTCAAGTTAATCAATTCTACGATGCCATCAGGGTCACTGAAGTTCGCCGCAGACAAAGGTAGAGGAATCGCAGCGCTATTGTTGAGAATTGATGAACTCTGAACATCCTCGGCTGTGGGCGGTTGATTGGCGTCGGGGCTAACGGTGACTGAAATATTAGCAGGTTCGGAAGTCGCGCCTAAATTATCCTGGACTGTAAAGGGAATGGTTACACTACCGCTAAAACCGTCAACGGGTTCAAAGGTAACTTGACCTTGATTATTAACGGAAAATCTTCCTTGGGGTAAAGTGACCTGCTGATCAATTTCTGGAGTCGTTGGATCAAGGTCAATCGTGCTTAATTCAACGTTTCCATCTGGATCGCTAAGATTATCAGCCAGATTAAAGGTGACAGGAGTTTCAAACGGGGTGTTAAGGCTTTCGGGCGTTGCTGTCGGAGGAACATTCGCTGGGGGTTCAACCGTAACCGTAACCCTGGCGATATCAGTATTCGTACCGTCACTCACCTGATAGACAAAGGTATCGATTCCGCTAAAACCCCTAGCAGGTGTATAAATTAACGATTGACCATCCTCAGAAGCAGTAATCGTACCTCCGTTAGCGGAGATTCCATCAAAACTCTCGATATTTAATGGATCGCCATCAGGGTCAATGTCATTTGCGATTACATTGATACTGACATTGGTATCTTGGGGGGTGGTGGCGCTGTCATCAACCGCTTCCGGTCGTAGTCCTTGATCGCTGACGTTAATGGTGACAGTAGCAATATCTGTGCCGCCTCGACCATCATTAATGGTGTAAGTAAAGGTGTCAGTCCCAACAAATCGATTGGCGGGTGTATAAATTAAGGATTGACCATCCTCAGAAGCAGTAATCGTACCTCCGTTAGCAGAGATTTCATCAAAACTCTCGATATTTAACGGATCATTTTCGGGGTCAGTATCATTGGTGAGAACATTAATAGTAACTGCTGTATTGACATCTGTCCGGCGTTCGTCATCAATAGCTGCTGGCTTTGTGTTTGTCGGTGGGTTAACGGTAATGGTGACAGTCGCAGTATCGCTATTATTACCGTCCGTCACCTCGTAGGTAAAGCTATCTGTTCCTGAAAAACCCGCAGGCGGTGTATAAACTAATGCCTCACCATTTTCAGAACGAGTAATGGTTCCACCGTTATCTGAAGTAGCTTCAAAAGTGCTAATCTCTAACGGATCATTTTCCGGGTCAACGTCATTGGCGAGAACGTTGATAGTAACATTGGTATCTTGGTCGGTGGTGGCTGTGTCATTGGCGGCGATCAGGGTTTGATCGGTTTCGACGTTAATCGTGACGGTTGCCGTATCGGTACCGCCGTTACCATCACTGATGGTATAAGTAAAGCTATCTGTTCCTGAGAAACCCGCAGGCGGTGTATAAACTAATGCCTGAGCATTTTGAGAACGAGTAATGGTGGCACCATTAGTTGAAGTGGCTTCAAAACTGCTAATCTCTAACGGATCATTTTCCGGGTCGCTATCATTACCCAAAACGTTAATTGTAATTGCGGTGTCAGAACGGGTTGAGCGTTCGTCATTAACCGCATCAGGAGCGGTATTTGCAGGTTCTTCAACGGTAATGGTAACGGTAGCTGTATCAGTACCCCCCTGACCATCGCTAATGGTGTAGCTAAAGCTATCATTACCCGTGAAACCCGCAGGTGGTGTATAGATTAACTGACCATTTTCAATAACAACTTGACCGCCATTGTCAGTATCTTGTTGGATATCTGCGATGCTTAACGAATTACCTTCTGGGTCAGTATCGTTACCCAAAACGTTGAGGGTAATCGGTGTGTTAAACCCAGTTGTAGCACTGTCATCTACTGCATTCGGAGGTTGATTCCCAGGAGCATTAACTGTAATATTAATCGCTGCGGGAGCTGAGGGTGTACCGTTATTATCCTGTACGGTGTAGTTAATCGTTGAGTTTCCCGTAAACCCTGTTTCGGGAACAAAGGTAACAAGCCCTGTATTATCAACATTGTAGCTGCCAACTCCCGGAATGATTCGGCTTGTTTGTTGTCCGGGACTATCCGGGTCAAGGTCTACGGTTGTCGGGTTAATATTACCATCGCTGTCGGTGTCGTTGTTGGTAATATTGAAGCTGGTTGCCGTATTAGATGCTGTGGTTTGACTATCAGGATTAGCAACCGGCGGGGTATTAACAGGAGGATTAACTGTAATATTAATCGCTGCGGGAGCTGAGGGCGTACCGTTATTATCCTGTACGGTGTAGTTAATCGTTGAGTTTCCCGTAAACCCTGTTTCGGGAATAAAGGTAACAAGCCCTGTATTATCAACACTGTAGCTGCCAACTCCCGGAATGATTCGGCTTGTTTGTTGTTCGGGACTATCCGGGTCAAGGTCTACGGTTGTTGGGTTAATATTACCATCGCTGTCGGTGTCGTTGTTGGTAATATTGAAGCTGATTGGCGTATTAGATGCTGTGGTTTGACTATCAGGATTAGCAACCGGCGGGGTATTAACAGGAGCATTAACTCTAATATTAATCGCTGCGGGAGCTGAGGGCGTACCGTTATTATCCTGTACGGTGTAGTTAATCGTTGAGTTTCCCGTAAACCCTGTTTCGGGAACAAAGGTAACAAGCCCTGTATTATCAACGCTGTAGCTGCCAACTCCGGGAATGATTCGGCTTGTTTGTTGTCCGGGACTATCCGGGTCAAGGTCTACGGTTGTTGGGTCAATATTACCATCGCTGTCGGTGTCGTTGTTGGTAATATTGAAGCTGGTTGGCGTATTAGATGCTGTGGTTTGACTATCAGGATTAGCAACCGGCGGGGTATTAACAGGAGGATTAACTGTAACATTAATCGCTGCGGGAGCTGAGGGTGTACCGTTATTATCCTGTACGGTGTAGTTAATCGTTGAGTTTCCGGTAAACCCTGTTTCGGGAACAAAGGTAACAAGCCCTGTATTATCAACATTGTAGCTGCCAACTCCGGGAATGATTCGGCTTGTTTGTTGTCCGGGACTCTCTGGGTCAAGGTCTACGGTTGTCGGGTCAATATTACCATCGCTGTCGGTGTCGTTGTTGGTAATATTGAAGCTGGTTGGCGTATTAGATGCTGTGGTTTGACTATCAGGATTAGCAATCGGTGGGGTATTAACAGGAGGATTAACTGTAACGGTAACAGTCGCCGTGGTTGTATCCTGACCATCAGTAATGGTGTAAACAAAGGTATCTTCACCACTAAATCCCGGATTGGGTGTATAGATGATCAAATCATCTGTCGTGTCATTAGGTGTACCGTTATCGTTGAGAGTCGCAGCACCGTTGGCAGGAGTTGTAATCTCCTCACCAGGAGCAATGCTAATACTTATCGGCTGAGGGCTATTGTCGGGGTCATTATCGTTGTCTAAAACAGGGATAGGAACTGCTATCCCGGGATCTGTTGTCGCTGTATCATCTCCAGCCACAGGAGGAAAATTAACATCTTGGCGTCGATAAACAACACCCCCTCCAACTAAGTCTAAACCCCCTCGCTGATCCGCAGAGCCTCTATCATCAGAGGTTGTGGTCGGAAAATTGGTTAATCCAACTAAGTCGTTGTCCTGATCGATATCTGGGGGAAACAGAGCATAGCCGAAAAACTCATTACCCCCAGCATTTTCACCTAACAAGTCTTCGTAGCTGATAAAAATACCCGCAATATTTTGCTCTGAGATTGGTGGTGGGGACTCAATACTATCTTGACCTTCTTCTTGACGCAGAACTCTTGTGCTAAATCCAGTATCAGATTCACCCCAATCATCTGCCGCAAAAGAAAGTAAAGGGCCAAACGCAGTCGGCTCACCAGTATTTGAATCTAATCCGGTAATCGCAGCTATTTTGAAATAATCATTACCTCCCCTCTCCAGGATCAGAAAACCGATACCATCTAGATTGCTTTCAGGAATGGTTAAACCTCTTGTCGAGATGTAATCAACTCGTTCAATATTGTTGATGTTTCCATCTCCATTGTCTTGGTTAGCGAAAATATTATCTGTGCCTCGGTTGATAATTTCACTAAACAAAGCGATTTCCATCGCTTCCTGATCGGTAGTAGATTCAGCCTGATTAGGAGCTAGATTAATCGTTGTGCTGTTGCTATTACCTCCTTGTTCATACCAAATGATTTGTCGATCACCCTGAACTTGATTATTGGGTAGTCGCTTCAACTCAAACTCGTCAAGTCTACCTGCTGATAGAAATTGGATGCCGCTTTCATCTTCAAAGCTTGTGATTTGCAGGTTACTACCTACCCCAAAGTTATAAGTGACTGTGCCGCTAGTAATGGTGCTGTCTGGAGCCTCTAGAGGCTCCGTGTTGAGATTACTAATCGGAAGGGGTAAAGTGTAGTTATAGTTGGCGATCGCTTCTGAAGTTAGAGCTAACGTTACATCAAATTCATCGGTTTTGACTTCTAAATTCCAGTCTCCACCTAACGCGGCGTTACCTGTTTTGTTGGCTGAAGCGGCAATTTTCGCTCCGGTAATTTGATGGAGTTTTTCAAGAAATTCAATCCCGGCGTCTCCGGCTGCAACGTTACAACCATAGAGTAATAAGCTGTTTGCACACCAGGTTTGCAGTGAGTTTGCGTAGAGGTTGAGGGTATCAAGGCTGAGTTGAGTATTTCCGAGTTGTAAGCAACCCGGAGAACCATGAGAAATGATGTGAATTTCACAGAGATCCTTATATTCCCCGAGAGCTTGAGTGATCTGTTTCACCCCATTTTCAGTAGAGTCGAGGAGAATCACCTTTACTGTGGGTACAATGCCTTTCAGTAACTTCTCATAATCTTCTACTTGGGCATCAACAATAACAATAACCTCTGTTTTGCGGGCGGCAATTGAAATCGAAGAATATGTTTCTGGAGACTTTTTAAAAGATTCCGGATTCTTCCCTAGAAGTTGAGAAATTGTAGAGTAGGAAGCTTGAGTATTGCCTGATTCTGAAAACATCATTTCGATTAATTAATAAAAACTAGATTCAACAGAGACTCTCCTCTGAAAGATTTGCAGAGGATGATCTTAATGGTGTGGATTATTTTTACTTCAGCCGAGGCTGGGTGTTCTGTAGAACTCCCTGATTGCAGAAGTGTTAGCTTCTTTTGCTAATTGTTTGCCGGCAAGTCAGTCTTTTTTGAGGGTTTCAAGCTGAGATAAATTTCTGAAAAATTAAAAGTTTTTCAGATGTTTTTCAGGCGTTTAAATTGTCTGTTTCAAGCGGAAAATAGTAGGGTGAATTAATTCAGCTTTATTGATTTAATTTTACCGAACAAAACAACCCAATATTACTAATTTAGAGGTTTTTTTTAAGAATCACAATTTAGAGGTTTCGTGAAAATCTAAGCTCGAACCTCAAACCTCTTGGTTTACAGAGATTCTTGCGATCAGCTTCTACAGTTTTTGCTTCAAGTGAAGTGGAAAACTGCTGCGATCGCTCAACTTTAGCTTGCTCATCTGTACAACTCCCCCATCAGTGTAACCGAGCTGTGTATCTGATTCACTGATTTCTCAGTAATATCACTTACAGGTATAGCCGCTCTTGATCTTTATCCGTGTTTTCACGTATGGCAGTTCATAAACTGTCATAGTATATCTTGACAAAAGAAGAATTTTATGTATTAATAAATACTTACGTTTTGTTATATCTTGATGTATAAAAAGCTATATAATAGATGAAATAAAGTAATCATAGGCTTTGGGATTTTTAACTAAGCCGACGGGAAGTCCCCCACCATAGCTGTACTCAGCTTGGTGGTGGGATGAAAGTCGGGGAAAACGGAGGGACGTAGTTTTCCAAATCTTCCGATATCGTTACTGTTTTATGTATAAT